>JAGQHH010000092.1 GCA_020431945.1 Cyanobacteria bacterium HKST-UBA02
TGCTCATTTAGACCTTGCTGAGAATCTTCTTGAAATATTCCTGGATATCGGCCCGGGAGATCCCCTCGCCTCCCTGGGTCCATTCTTCTTTGTACGCGCTCTCTATGTCTTCCAGCCGCCGCAGAAGAAAGCTCACGAAAGAGCGCTCCCGGCTCGCCAGAGTCCTGCCGGCAAGTACCGCCTCGAGCTCGGACCGGGAGATGAATCCGTCTCTGTCGATATCCAGCTCATCGAAAGCCCGGTAAGCGAAAGCCTTGATCTCGTCGAGAGTATCGGAAATTCTCAAACCGCCGGTAGTACGCTGGGCATACCAGGAGCTCTCGTCGTCGCCTTCTGGCTTCGATGCGCGCTTCATGCAGTACCCTCCTCGACGGACGCAGGCCAAAAAGAGGTGCCTGATTCATTTTGCCCATCAACCTCCCTCCGAAAACAGGAATTAGAGGTTTCGGGTTCTTTTGCAAAGGGTCGAAATGCTCTCTGGTTCGTGCAAGAATCTCTGGTCATGAACCAGTCCACCACCACCTCCTCACCGCCGGCGGAGAGGGATCGTCTTCATCTCTTGCTAGCGGCGAATTCAGCCATGGTTCTCCTTGCCGGTCTGAACGCCGGCTGGATCGGTCCGGTCCTGCCTGCAATCGCCAGCGAAAAAAGCATAGAGCTCTCGCATCTGGGCAGCTTGATCAGCCTGCAGTTTTTCGGCTGTATCATCACCATGTCCCTGGGAAAGAACACCCTGGACCTTCTGGGAGTTCGCAATGCCATACGCCTTTCGGCGATTCTCTGGCTCTCCGGGCTGGTCACCCTGGCTACCGCCGATTCTCTCGCGATTCTTTCTCTGGGCTCGATACTCTCCGGGGCAGGCTCCGGAGTCAATGCCATCGCCAGCACGATCTGCGCTCTCAGGCTCAGCAAAGGCAACCAGACAGGCTCCCTGAACCGACTGCATATGTTTTTCGGGCTTGGAGCTCTGCTCGGTCCGTTCCTGGCTCTGGGCATGCACCAGACACCTTTCTCTTATCACGGCACTTTTCTCACCGGCGCTCTTCTGACCAGCATTATCCTTTCGCTCCTGCTTCGGGCTCCGGATCTGCCGCCTCCTGAAGACCGGCAATCGGCGCCGGCTAATCGAGAAGTCCTGAACAAGCCTCTCCTGTGGCTTTTCGCCCTGGTGCTCTTTTTCTATGTCGGGGTCGAGAGCGGATTCACCGCCTGGCTTTTCGTCTATCTGACCAGAGCCGCTGACCTGTCTCATCCTGTGGCATCCCTGGGAATGTCTCTCCTCTGGGTCGGTCTTACCGGAGGGCGATTGCTTGCCGGTTTGCTGGCCCATCGATTCAGCACCAGGGCGGTCACCATAAACTCCATGCTCCTCGCCACAGTCGCTACATCCCTGCTTGTCGCCTTTCCCTCATTCCTTCACCTGAGCCTGCTCTTCGTACTTCTGGTCGGGCTCGGCTTCGGACCTATATTCCCGTCGGTGGTGGCCATGGCCAATATCGCTTTCAGCCGCTCAGCCGCCCTTGTCTCCACCATCGTCATCACCATCGGCTTTCTCGGTGGCGTAGCTTTTCCCTGGGCGGCGGGGCAGGCTTTCTCAGACCTGGGCTCACAGTGGGGTATGGGTATCATGCTTGCGGGCGCCCTGGTGATGACCGGTCTTTTCCGATTGACGAGCCTTAAGAGTTTCGACACCGACTGAGACTCTGCTGGAATCTGGGAGGGTATAAAAATCATATGAAGCTCCATATTCTCGAAAAATCTCTAACTCACAGAATTGCTCTCGGGGGCCTTGCTCTCAGCCTCGCTTTCAGTATTTGCTTTCCTGCCGTCACGCCGGCAGAAGATGCAAACGGCATGGTCGTCGACGACAACAGCGGCGATCCATTTATGCAAGAAGTCGTGGACCCGAAACAACAGGCAAAGGAAGAGCAGGAGCGGGTCCGCATGAGGCCCATCGATCGCCACACCCTCTCCGATCAAGAGCTCAAGAATGTCGGCGTCCAGATGACTCCTTCAGGCTCCATCGTGCCTCTGATCAATCGTAACCCCGCCGCTCCGGCAGTGCGCCCCAACGTCAGCACAATCAATCAGACTTTCCAGCCCCTGCCGGTCCCCGTACCGGTTCCTGTACCGTTTGTGGCACCGGCAACACCGATCCTGACTCCCCAGCCTCTCCCGGGCGGCATCTCTGCTGCCGGGTCCCTGGCTCTTCCCGGTGGCGTCATCCAGGGCAATTTCTCCGGCAATCTTTCATTTCCTGGCGCTGTAACCGGATATCCGGGGGTTTTGCCGACATATCCGTATCAACCATTTCCCTATGGACGACCCCCGATGGCAGGCGGCGTATTCAACTATGGACCCGGGGGTCTGACCGGGGGCATCGGTCTTTTCGGCACCCGGGAAGTAGAGAGCACTACCACCGTCACACCATTGCTTCCCTCCTGGGCCAATCAGCAACAGTAAAAACGAATCAGCATGGTAAGACCACCATTTACCTTTTTCGGCTACGGCCTGATAGTGGTTCTCACACTCGCCAGACCGGAGTTCTATGGGAACGCAAAGAGAGATCGCCGATCCAGCAGGAATCGAACAAGCGGAGCCGGCACGCATCGAGCCAGCTACCCCGGCGACCGGAGCAGCGCTGGACGAGGTTTTGAAATCGAACTGGACGCTGGAATACAAGCCCAGACTCGGTCAAACCGAGAATCTCGATCCGAGTAAGCTCTTCAAGCCGGATGGGCTAGACCAGGAGACCCTGGACAGAATCCTCAACGATTCTCGATTCGGAACCCTGGGACCACCTGACTTCGACCCGCAAAATCAGGTCTACGGACCTCCGGCTCCGGGGCAAGAACGTCGTTTTGCTCAGGGACCCGATCAAGACAAGTTCAAATTCGATCTCGACTTCAAAGACCACGACGCGCTGCCTGAGCGCCTCAAGGACTGGCAGAACATCGATCTGTTCGAAGTACCGGCCGGGGGCAGAAGGGCAAGAATCAGCATCGGTCGCTGCGACAGCGGTGTCAAAGGTCTCTGCATCAATATTCCGAGCCAGTAGCGTCCGAGTATGAGCGTTAGATGACTTTTACTCTATCGCATAGTAACTTGAATCAAAAAAATCGCAGAAAAAGAAAAAGAGGACCGTGCGTCTCCCAGAGCACACGGTCCGAAATCAGGCTTCTGATTCAATGCCAGGTCCGAATGGCGAGAAGCCGTCAGAAGCTGTAATGCTGGTAGATATAGAGCGCCAGCTCCGTAACTACCGGATGACCCGTTCCATAGTTCAGGTCGTAGATCCGAAGCGCACCGCTGTAGTGTGCCTCGACCTGGCGTCCCATGCCCTTGCGCTCGCGAACGGTGGCGAGAAGCATCAGACAATGCGCTACAAAAACATCATCGCTCCTGCCGTCCTCATGAGCCTTGGCGATTGCGCTGGTGAGAAGACCTTCAGCGAGGTCGCCTCGACCGTCCACATGGGCGCGCAGGCAAGCCAGTTGCTGGCAGTTGGCGGCATCCTCGGCGATCTGTTCGAATACGATATTCGTCATGCAGTGGTCCTTTGGGGGTGTAAAGTTGCGCCAGGGGTATTTCCCCACGTATTTATCTTTCGTCCTCGGAAAGCTGTCCTCGAAGAATCGCGGTCCTCTTCCTCCGGCAAATGCCGATGGCAGTGTTTTGAATACGACTGGTACTGATAGCTTGAAGAGGTTTTCGGGATTCCTGAACGATAACGAGACGAAAGATTCTTTCTATTAGCCAGATCCTGCAGGTAGAGTCGTAAATTCCTGTGAAGCGAAGGCTCTTAACACAATTGCTCCGGACGCCGGAGTTCCGGAAGGGCTATGGCTTTCAGCCTTTACAACGGGGTCCGGCTCCCGATCGCGGGATTCTCAAGCCCGCCCTGGCGCAATCGTCCGGAAGCCCGCCTGCCAGAGGCTTTGCAGATCCTTACTCAACCTGCGCTAACCAGACCGCCCACCACTGCTTAACAGACGTTTTCTCAAACTCTATCAAATCGGCTCACGATATCTTTTGAGGAATCAAAAACGACTGAAAATTATTCCTCAAAAGATATCAATCCTACTACACTTTATCGTTGCTCATACAATAAAAAGAGAACGGGAGACAGGCTTTCGCCTGCTCCCGCTCTCCGATGCTCCTTAAATCGAGCGGATTACCAGAGCTTGCAGCGCTCTGCTTCCGGGAGCATCATCGGGCAGTCGGGGTCGAGACCGAAAGCCTCCACGAACTCGCTGACATGAGCCAGCGTACCGTTGACGCGATAGCGCGCCGGCGGGTGGGGGTCATTGGTGACCTGGAACTGCTCGTACTCGGGGGTCGTCTTGGACGCCCAGATCTGGCCGAATGCGATGAAGAACCGCTGCTCATCGGTGTAGCCGTTGCTGTCGGTCTGACGACCGGTTTTCGCCAGCGCCTTTTGCAGAGCGCGATAGGCGAGCTTGACACCACCGAGGTCGGCCGCCGCCTCCCCGCAGACCAGGTCGCCCTGGACCTTGGCGCCGCCGGCAACGGTGAAGTTGCCGAACTGCGTGCGGATGAGGTTCATGCGCCCTTCGAAGTTCTCGCGATCGGCATCCGTCCACCACATCTTCAGGTTGCCCTGGGCATCGAACTTGCTGCCCTTGTCGTCGAAACCGTGCGTGATCTCGTGACCGATGACCACGCCGATGCCACCGTAGTTGGCGGCGTCGTCGGCTTCGAAGTCGAAGAAGGGCGGCTGCAGAATCGCTGCCGGGAAGACGATCTGGTTGCGGAGCGGGCTGTAGTAAGCGTTCACCGTCTGCGGCGTCATGCCCCATTCGGTGCGATCCACAGGCTGGCCGATCTTGGCCAGGTTGCGACGGGCGCCGAACCTGGCAGCACGGATCATATTGCCCACCAGGGACTCGCGGTCGATGTCCAGGCTCGAGTAGTCCTTCCACTTGTCCGGATACCCGATCATGGCCTCGAAGGCCGCCAGCTTCCCGAGGGCGTTGGCTCGGGTCTCATCGGACATCCAGTCGATCTCCTCGAGGGTCTCGCGGAGCGCTTCCTGGATGTTGGCCACCAGCTCGAGCATGCGAGCCTTGGCTTCCGGCGGGAAATACCGGGCCACATAGACCTGGCCGATAGCCTCGCCGAGAGCGCCGCTGGTCAGGCTGACCGCCCGCTTCCAGCGCGGCTCCAGTTCCCTGGTGCCGGTGAGCTCTTTGCTGTAGAACTGGAAGTTCTCGTTGACGAAGTCCGAGGACAGCAGGCTTGCCGCACCGTGAACGACATGCCAGCGCATATACGCCTTGATGTCGCGCAGGGGCTCGCTTGCGATCAGCTCGTTGAGCGCCGCGAAGAACTTCGGCTGCATGACGTTGATGTCGTCGAACTCAGGCGCTTCCAGCTTCTGGAAATAACGCTGCATCGCCAGGTTGGGCACCAGGGCGACGAACTCGTCGACGGTCATGCGGTTGGTGATGTTGGCGGGATCGCGCAGCTCCACCTTGCTCATGGACGCCTTCGCCAGGGCTGTCTCGATCCGCATCACCGCGCGGGCATGCTTGCGAGCCATGCTGGGCTTCTCGCCCAGGAGCTCGAACATGCGCGTGATGTGCGCGAGATACTTGGCGCGCAGGTCGACGCTCTTCTCATCGTCCTTCAGGTAGTAGTCCCGATCCGGAAGACCGAGACCGTCCTGAGAGGCGTGAGCCATGTTCTGGCTGCTGTTCTCCAGGTCGGCGAAGGCGCCGAACCCGAAGAGGACGCCCACCTGGTTGAGGTGCAGGTGCGCGATGACATCCACCAGAGAGTTGCGACTGCGAGCCTTGTTCACCCGGGCGATCTCACCGAGGATGGGCGTGGCGCCCTGGGCCTCGATGGCTTCCTCGTCAAGGGCGGTGGCGAAGAGATCGCCGACCTTCTGCTCGTTGGAGCCGGGCTCGAGCTCTTCGGCAGAAGCGAGCTCCTTGAGCAGGACATGCACGTTCTCGAGAGCGCGCTCACGAAGCATGAGGAACGCGCCCCAGCGCGGATATTCCGGCGGAATTACAGCCGAGTCGATCCAGGCGCCGTTGACGAAACGGTTGAAATCAACGCCGGGGTCGGCGCTGAGATCCATGTAACTTGTCTTGATTCCATGGGATTCGTTCATTATCGTTTTTCTCCCGGCCGGCGGGCCTTTCGGTCCGCCGGCCTTGTTGTGAGATGACGGGCGATACAAGCCCGTCCTGCGAATTTGTTAGTAGTGGCCGACCATGCCCCGCTGCTTGGCCCGGGCTTCCATCTTGCGGAAGAGCCAGGTGCCGGCGGCGAGATAGAGCAGACCGTTGGCGAGAGCGAGCACCGCAAAGAACACATCGAACTGGCCGTTGACCAGGAGGATGCGAAGCGACGCCGCTCCGGGGGAGACCGGGAGCAGGCTACCTGCCAGACCGGCTGTCCTCGACCAGGTCTCGATTGGGACCATGACGCCGAAGAGCAGCGTGAACTGCAGGACCATCTGCACCGTTCTCACTTGTTTGAACACGAAGACCAGCGAGCCGACGATGAATCCGAGCCCGGTAGAGGCCAGGATGACACCGATAATCGGCACCACCATCAGTGGTGACACGATCAAGCGACTGCCGGTCAAGAACATGATCAGGGTGGCGACGATGAAGGTCACACCCAGGCTGAACGCCACATCCGCCATTGTCCTGGCGAAGAAGATGCGAGTCAGACGATGAGGCGACATCATCAATTGCTCCACCGTGCCGCTCACACTCTCGCTGTAGAGCGCCGAGGCGATGCCGCTATAGGTGGAGATCATCAGCAGCCAGACCACGTAACCGACGACGATGGCGTCGAGACGCTCACCGAAATTGGCTGTCGGACCGGCCATGAATTTGGCGCCCAGAAAGAGCATGTAGAAGAACACCGCCAGGAAGATCACCTCGGCGATCTCCTGGGCGGGGTAAGCCTTCATCATGCTCCAGCGCCGCTTGGACTCAGCCACGAAGAGGCTCACGGGGAAAAGATTCTTCATTTCCGCCCTCCTTCCCCTGCCTGGACGATGCTCAGAAAGACATCAGCCAGGTCAGCAGTGGGCTTCTGGACCGAGAGCACCGGCAGCGGTCTGACCATGTCGAGAACCGAGTACAGATCGAGCTCGGCGCCCGCCAGGGTGAGTTTGCACCCGGTCTCGTCGACCAGGACACCCGCTGTGGTGAGACGCTTCACCACCTCCTCCGGCGCAGCCTGCGCCAGAGTGATCATGAAGCTGTTTCCGGAAAAACGCTCGATCAGGCTGGCAGTGGATTCCTCCGCCACCAGGACACCGTCGCGAATCACTGCTACCCGGTCGGACAGCTCCTGCGCCACATCCAGGTGATGGGTGGTGAGCAGGACAGAAAGACCCCGGTCGGTGAACTGCCGGAGCATTTCCTTGATGTCGTTGGAGGCCTCGACGTCGAGCCCGTTGGTGGGCTCGTCGAGAAGCAGGACTGCGGGATCGTGAACCAGGGAGACCGCCACCGAGACCTTCTGCTGCATGCCCCGGGAAAGCTCACGAACGCGCGCATGCGCTTTGTGCGTGAGACCGAAGGCAGCCAGCAGCTCGTCGGAGCGCCGGACCGCCAGTCGGTGGTCCAGGTCTTTGAGGGCGGCGAAATAGTGCAGATTCTCCAGGGTAGTCAGCTGCATGTAGAGGTTGCGGCTGCCCTCGAGAACGGTACCCAGGCGGGTATAGACCTCGCGATCGGCGGCCGGATTGAGACCGCCGATACTGACGCTGCCCGCGTCCGGCACGAGAAGACCGGCGATCATCTTGATCGTCGTGGTCTTCCCGGCACCGTTACGGCCCAGGAATGCGAGAATCTCTCCCTTCTTGATCGTCAGTGAAACACCTTTGACGGCTTCGACGCGCTTGGCGCCTGAGCCGAAGGTCTTCACCAGGTTTCTGGCTTCCAGTGTGACCATTGTTTTTCTCTATTCTTGAGATGGAGAAGCAGGCGGCGCTTCCGCACCGCCTGCAGTGCGCCTAGGCCACGTGGACCTTGGGGCGCTTCTTGGAATCGGGCTCGGAGACACGGAGAACCTCCCTGGTGAGAAGAGCGATCTCGCCTTCACCCCAGAGCACATAGTTCACCGCCTGCTCGAAGGGATGTCCCTCGCTCCAGGCAAAATACAGGTCCGGGATCTTCTCGTACTTGTCCCGGATATGAAGCGTCAAAGCCGCCAGCACGTTCGGTACCGCCGGCCCGCTAGCCACGAGCATCGGGTGATCGCCCTCGCCTTTGAGGACGCCACGCACCTCCACGACAGCGTGATCGAAGTCGGAGGAATCCGACACCTTCACCTGGACCAGGAGGATGGACTCCGATGGGACGTTGTGCTTGTAGCTCATCTCCTTGATCTTCACCGAGTACGGGCTACCGCCGGAGCGGTGAGCAGCCAGGTTGATTCGATCGAACTTGGCTAGATAATCGGCAAGGAAGGTCTCGGCTTGCTCGTCGAGCTTGATCTCGCTGACGCGAAGCTCGGTGGCACGCCAGACCCGGGAGACGATGGAGCTGAGAAGGATGGAGACCAGGAAGAAGCCTGCCACCTTCACACCGCTGGGCTGGTCGATGACATTGGCCGCCGTCGTGTAGACGAAAACCAGGGTGACGCACGAGTAGAGGATGCGCTTCACCCATCCCATCTGCCAGAGCTCCATGGTGACGGCGAAAGCAGCCGCGGTCAGGAAGACCAGGACACCGGTGGCGTAAGCCGAGCTCTGGGAGTGCACGTCGGCACCGAAGAGATACGTCACCACCACGCAGACGACGGTGAAGACGATGACCAGCGGACGCACCGCCCGGGCCCACTGCGGCGCCATGCCGTAGCGAGGCAGGTAGCGCGGCACCAGATTCACCAGACCGGCCATGGCGGAAGCTCCGGCGAACCAGAGGATAGCCACGGTGCTGATATCGTATGCGGTACCGAACCAGTGACCCAGATAGTTGTGGGCCAGCCAGGCGAGAGCACGCCCGTCGGCGGCGCCGCCTTCCTGCAGCACCTCAGCCGGAATCAAAAGACTGGTGACGATACTGCTCATCATCAGCAGGACGCTCATGATCAGAGCGGCTGTGGTGAGCAGCTTCTTGGTGTTGGCAATCCGCCCTTTGAGGAGCGGTTTGCCTTCTTCGTCCACCTCTTTGTCTGCTTCGCCCCCTTCCACCAGCGGCATGACCATGACGCCGGTCTCGAAGCCCGAAAGCCCGAGCGCCAGACGCGGAAAGACCAGCACGCAGAGGACCAGCATGTCCATCACCGAAGGGTTGACCGCGAAGATATTGGTCCACCAGTTGGAGACGACCGCCGGATTGAGGGCGATATGGACGAGGCCGACCACCAGGAGGATGGTGTTCAACCCCAGGTAAGCCGCCACCAGGACGACAGCGAGGCCGATGACCTCCTTGAAGCCCTTCAGGAAGATCCCGCCGAGAAGCGCGAGCAGCCCCATGGTCACGAGCATCCTGGAACTCAGGAAGGGACCGATGAGGGGATTCTCCACCACGTGCGCGGCAGCGTCTGCCGACGACAGGGTGATGGTGATGATAAAGCCCATACCCGCGAAGCCGAGCAGGAGCAGCACCAGGAGCTTGCTCCGCCATCCAGGCAGGAGATGCTCGAGCATGCTGATACTGCCCTGTCCGTGCGGGCTGTGCTCAGCCACCCACTTGTAGGTCGGTAGAGCGGCAAACAACGTAACTGCTACCAGGATCAGAGTTGCGATCGGTGACAGCAAGCCTGCTGCCAGGAAGGCGATAGACGGTTGATAGCCCAGGGTCGAGAAGTAGTCGACGCCTGTCAGGCACATCACTTTCCACCACGGCGCTTTGTCCGGGTGCTCCTGGTGATCCGTCCCTTCGGCTGCGTCCAAGTCTTGAAGCAGCCACTTAGATAGTCGCTTATTCAACTTCATTGGATTGCTCCTCTAGTAAGAACCGGAGCCCGACTTGATCGGGATCTGGCGCCTTTACGCAAGCAGGCGGATCCGAGCCGGAGGTCTGACCTCACGTCTCGAATTCAAGAAAAGGTGACTGCTACTCGGGAGTCGTACCTGCTGCTTACGCAAAAACTGTTGAAACTAGATCCAACTGAGTACCAGAAGAGGCTTCCAGCACCAAACAAAGAAAATTGGTTGTAAAGGAGAACTTAGAATCGTCTAAAATCAGCGCCTGAAGCTCAGAGCCAGAACCAGCTATAGATAGAGCTGGCAGAACTTGTAAAAAGACACCATCAAGTTCCGATTGTGATGGCCAATACTTACCAGAAATAATGCAACTTGACTTCTCGCAGCCGCGCGAAGCAGGAACCAGCCGGGCTTAGAGAACACAAATGTTTCGCTTTCTTGACAACTCTCGACTCGAGCAAACGCCTTTATATAGGGTGGAAACTCTTATCTCCCTCTACAAGTCATGAGCGTTCTCCGAATCTAAGCAAGACTCCCGCAGCAAAGAGTTTTTTAGTGCTTCCTGAAGCATCAGGCAGGCACCCGGAGAACCTCGCAGCGCACGGTTGAAGGTAGCAGCCGTGATGCTTCCGTCATCGCGAACAGGGCACCACCTTTTTCGAGAAAGTCCCGAGAGCAAGCGAGCCGCCACAGCCAACGGAGACGTGAGTCTCCTACTCCGCGGCCGCAAACTGCATCTCATCCGGGTCAGACCCGAGCAAGGTGTCGAACAGCCAAGCCAGCCCTGCTTCTCCTGACGGAGATCGATCTACCTTTGCCGAGCCTGGAAACAGGCTCATCACCACAGGAAAAAATCATGACTAACGAAACATCGCATCTCGAGAAGAATGTGATCGCAGCTGCAGCGGCTCTCGCCGAAGCACAGATCAAGAACATCCGCGCCCGGGCGCGCCAGGCCGAGGTCGAGGCAGACAAGTCCAGGCTCGAAGACGAGCTGGAAGTTGCCGAGCTCGAGCTGGCCGAGGCGGACCTCGCCTTCGCCACCACCAGGGTCGCTCTGCTCAAGGCTCTCAAGGCTAAGAAAGAGCGCATCCCCTGCGACGATTGCAATGCCGTGAACGCCAGGGTAGAACTCTGGGCCGTGGCGGCAAGCGGCGATCCCGAAGCGATTCTTCTTGCCGCTCGCAAATACGGCGAAAAGGCGCATGCCTATTTCGTCGACGCAAGGGAGCGCGAAGCCCTGGAGACCAGCATCGCGGACCTCCGCGAGAAGCTCAAGTCCGCAGGCGAAGAGCGCACCGCCGCTGTTCGCAAGCGGGGCAAGCTCCGGGCCGCGATCAAAGCCCTCGCTACGGAGCTCGGCGAGCTCTATGGGGCCACCGTCGAGAGCATCGGCTTCTTCGATCTGGAGAAGGCACTCGCCGACGCAGCCCACGAGCTCACCGGCACCATGGACGAGCGCTTCGCTTACAGCTACGTCTACACACCGGATCTTCCGATTACGCTTCCCGAGGAAGTAGTGTCAAGTCAGTCACCGAGCCAGGCCGGCGCCCACTAGTACCGGCGGCTCCCAACGAAACCCGCCTGCTTCGGCAACGAGGCAGGCACTAACTCTCGAAAGAGGACTCGCATGAGCAAGTCTCCTCAATCAGGCGACCGGATTCCGGTCGTCCAGGTCTCGAGCCCGGTTGCCCGGAGCAATCCGAAAACCAGGCTCAGCATCTCCCGCGCCGATCTCGACTGGGCGAAGGGTGAAGGTCTCATCCGGGACGATCAGGTCGATCGGCTCTGGCAAGCGCTCAGCGCCCGCCAGGCCGGCAACCAGCGTTTCGACATGGCCCACCTCTTCTGGTACGCCGGCGCCGGTCTCGTCATCCTCGCGATGACGGTCTTCATGGGGTTGATCGCCACCAGTGCCGGTGCGCTTCTGGCAACCGCCCTGGTCTACATGGCAGGTTTCGCCGGCTCCGGCTACTTCCTGTCCAACCACCGTGGACTGCGCACTCCCGGCGGGCTCCTCACTACCCTGGCAGTGGTCACCACGCCGGTGGCAGTGCTCGCCGCAATGCAGCTCACCGGCAATGTCTCGATGAGCCTGGGCAACCAGCTCTTCGTCGAGATCGCCACCATCGTCGCCGGACTCGTGGCGCTGCAGGTGGTGCGCTTCCCCTTCATCACGGCACCGATCTATGCAGCCCTCTGGCTCATGTCGTTGACCCTGATGGACTCGAGCCTGATCAACTCAGGCTGGGGCAGCAACCAGCCTCTCTATGTCACCATGGTCTTCGGTGCCGCCATCTGCGCGCTCTCCTTCGTCATCGACCGGAGAACCGCGGAGGACTACAGCTTCTGGGGCTACTTCTTCGGTCTCATCTCGCTGTGGGGCGCCTGGACCTTCCTCGACAAGGGCGGTGAGATGGGCGACTTCTTCTACATGGTCAGCTCGGTCTTCCTGATGCTGATCTCCGTCGCCATCCAGCGTCGCATCTTCCTGGTGGTAGGCGCTGCCGGCACCGTGGGTTATCTCATCCACCTGAGCTGGGATCTGTTCCAGAACTCTCTGGCGTTCCCCTTCGTGCTCACCGGCATCGGGCTCCTGGTCATCTACCTGGGTGTCACTTACCACAAGCATCGCGCCAGCATCGACTCGAGAGTCCTGGCCATGCTGCCCGGAAGCTTCGCCCGGCGCTTCAACGACGATCGCTGAACTGTTTGAGCCGCGGCGGTGACGGGCTTATCGCCCTCGCCGCCCCGGCAATCTCACCTGGCTGCCGGCGGCTCCTGCCAGGGAGCCGCCGGTGGTCTGCGTTCGGGTGCACGCTGGCCTGAGAGCACGTGCCCGGACGCCTAGCATCATCCGCTCAGGCAAAAGGAACCAAAGCAATGTCATACACAGCACAAGAACTCTTCATCCAGTACGACAAGCAGCCTCTGCTTGCCGCCCTCTCCGCCGACTTCAACGCCGTCGACACCGCTTTCCAGGCGGTCGCCGACTACCTGCGCAAGGTGAAGGAGCTCAAAGGAGCCCGCCTTCCCCAGAGCCATGCGGACGAGGCCCTGCGCATCGAGCGCGAGCACGCCTACGAGGTCGCCTATATCCGCCTGGAGCTGGCCAACACCGACCTGCTCTCCGCCATCAAGGCGCTCATGAAGAGCAGCGCCGACATCGAGGCCAACCTGGGCGAATACGCCGGCGATGAGAAGTCCAGGGCTTTCGCCTACCGCGAAGATCCCATCGCCCGCAACAACGTGGTCTGCGCCCGTCGTCTCATCGAAGAGGCGACCACGCTCCACTACCGGGTGGACATCTATCCGGAAGAGGAGACGACAACGGCGCGCTACCACTTCGCCATCGGCCGTCTCTACAAGGACAAGCCGGACACCGGGCGTCACTTCGTCGTCGCCTACGGCGGCGGTTACGGCGCCATGCCCGTGGACCGCAACTGGGCGGCGAACGGTCCGTACATGACCAGGGAAGAAGCCGAACGTTCGGCGGGAGGCTGGATCTCCATCGCCGACACCATCGGCGGCTGCGCAGACGTGATCGACGTCCGCACCCTGAAAGAAGAGTCCTGATCGAAGCGACAGCGCTTTGATCATGCTTTCGAAGGAGGCACCCTCACCGGTGCCTTCTTCCTTTTTTTGGAATTTTTACTATGCTCTATAATAATATACAATCCTGATAGTATGACCCAGTAAACAATGGCAGCTCAATCTGGCGTGATATCTTTTGAGAAATCATTTTCGGTGGTTTTTTATATCTCAAACGATATCGTTTGCTGTTTTGATAGCTTTCGAGAAATCAATTCGAATCGAGCCGAACGCAAGAGCGCGCGGCCGGCCGGGAAATCCAGCGAAACCGCTGAAAATGTATTCCCGTTACTAGAGAAAGGAGGACCGCCCGGCCGGACAGCCCTCCTTTCTTGCTCAACCTGGCTCCGCAGCTCCGGGTCGCTCACCTGGGCTCAGCCGGCTCAGGGTTGCTTCACCCTGGCCAGCATGCGCTCCAGATCCTCACTGGACAGCGCCGAACCGGCATTGCCCTCGACGACGTTCTCGCCGACCACGACTATGTATGCCGGGAAGCGGAAGGCGCCATGAGCGATGGCAAGGACGAGGTTCTCCGGTTTTCCGGTATCGCACGCCACCACTTTCACCTTGCCGGCATTGCTCCAGGCGAAGTCGCTGACCTCGCGCTTTTGCGCTTCAGCAGCCTGCGCGGATGCCTGGGGGTTCTGACCGTGGTCATCGCGGTAGAAATAAATCAGGACAGGCGTGTCGGCCTTCAGGACTTCCTGCTCCCAGTTGAGATAACCGACTTCGGTCACCCGCCCGTGAAGCTGGCGATAGTCGTAGTCCTGCTTGAAGAGATAGCCAGCCACCGCGACAACAGCCACGACGACCAGCACGAGCACATGTTTGACTTGCATAGTTTGGGTTCTCCACGAAAACACCGGCCGGCCCAGGCGAATGATGTACGCCTGAACGGAAACCGGCCGGTCATTGCAAGAGTTAGATGAGAAGCCCGATATCCGAGCGGATTCTCCGGCGTCTCTCGACGAAATCGATGGTGGGTTTCCATTCGTCGTCGAATGGATATCCCGGAACGACGAGAGCTGCCACGGTCTCGCAGAACGATTCCTCGACCCAGCGCTCCTGGCGCCCGGCGACGATTCTAGAGTGCTGCGAAGACTGAGACGAAGACCGCTGAAGGGATTTGCCCTCGAGAAACTCCTCCAGGTGATCGTGGCTGTAAGGCGTGACCTCCCGGTGATTCTTGCCGGTACTGCCGGTCAGGAAAACGCGGTAGCGCTCGCGAGCATCCTGCGGTCGCGTCTTCCAGAACAGATGAGAAAGCTCGTGAACCATGTGCGGGAAGAGAAACTCTCCAGGCAGGCTCACTTTGCCGATCTCGAGATGGGGCGAAATCTCCTTCGGATTGCGACCGGACCAGGCACCATAAATGGTGCAAGAATTGCCCGCCTTGGTTCGGTCGAAAAGCGAGAGGCTGACGGTCAAATCATGCTCCTTCGCCACTGTCCGCAGTTGTTCCGGACAGAGAAGAAAAGTCGAGCAGATTCGACGGGCAGCCCTTACCGGGGTGCCTTCCATGACATAGAGTCCGGAACGGCTGCGCTTGTAGCCTCCGAGGAAGTGCTGAAGCTCCCGGTTGATCCACGAGCGCGAGCTCATGGTGTGGGTTATTACCCTGGACATTCGACCTCCTGAAAGACCGGGATCCTGTGGACTCGTCGTCAGTTGACGAGAATCGCGAGCGGAACAGCGGTCTTATGAAGTTGAACGGACGGTTATAGAAACCTTGAGTAATCAGGAAAAAGTCCTGAGTACCCTAACGATCTGAGTTCATCGGTTTAAAGTCTTGAGAAGTTATATGTCATCCGGGAGAGGACCGAAAAACCTTCTTCGAGCAGGAAAAGCAGCACAGCCGCCTGATTTGATAAGCGAAACTTTAGCTCGCGCTAGCTCTTGATTCACCCCGGTGACACCCGGGTACTTTCAAGATATGACCGCCATCTCGCCGGAGCTGAAAAAGCACTTCGACTACGCCAGCAAACTGGCAAGGGAAGGTCGCCACGACCTCGCTCTGACACTTTTCCAGGATCTTGCCGAATCGGAGATCGAAGAGTCAGCTGTGGCGGAAAGCGCCGAGTTCCTCGGTCAGGTCTACATGCGAAAAGCCTGGACACTGATGAGCCTGAGACGCTTCGGTGAAGCCCGGGAGACCTTCGAGTCGATCTTTCTGAAAGCCTGCCTGCACCAGTTTCCCATGGCCAGACGCTTCGAGTATTTTTTCAGCTATGCCAACACCCTCGGAGAGCTCAGAGCTCTCTCCGAGATGGAAGGCGCCTATGTCCAGGCTCTGAAAGTAGCCAAGCAAATGAAAGACACTCGCAAACTGCAGCTCTGCTGGCTCAACCTGATGTTTTATGCCGAGCGCAATTCCTGGTGGGACTATCTCGAGCAAGCCAGCCGAACCTGTATCGTTTTCGCCGAAGGCGCCGGTCTGAGCAAGCTCGGCCTGGCCGCCGGGATCAGGCGAGCCCGGGCGCTCTCCAGGCTGGGCATGGCCGAGCGCGCCGAAATCCAGGCGAAACGCACGATTCAGGTCGCCCTGGAGCTCCATGTGGACGAAGCTCTTCATGCCGCCCAGGAATTCCTGAATGACCTTGATTGACGGTGATTTCGAGCATATTGCCCGGTCCCGATCTTAACCCTTGACATCTCATGAAATTTGACATATAAAGAACGCACCCCTGTTCTTCTTTACTATTCGAGCCGAGCCGTGTCATCAAACAATTTCAATCCGGTGGAAGCCGGAGCAGAGGCAATCAAAGGCGTGGAAATGGATGCCACCAGCCTGGATGCCGGCATTCGCTCACAGCTCTCCCAGCCCACGGATATACAGGCGGCTCACCAGTTCTTCCAGGCAGGCGGAGCCGAGAATTCACTGCCAGGACTGAGCCTGGACTCCGGGATGCCGACGAGCTTCAACAGTCCTGAGCCCGGCGCCCTGGCCAATCTCGCCAATCCCAATCTAGCTCCCGGCGCCGAATCGGCTATAGGTCAGGCCCTCACACCGGGTCTCGATGGCGGTCTCCTGCCCGGTCTCGAACAGGGCGCCCTGGCAGGTGTTCCGGGCTCCGAGCAGATCTCGCCGATGATTCAACTGATATTGAAACTACCCGGCGCCATCGGCATGGTGGGCTCTTTCTTCGAAGCTCTCATGTCCTTCTTCTTCCCGGCGGACGGAGGCGGTCTCCTGGCCTTCCTCGACCCGACATTCTGGGCACAGACGGCTCAACATGCTTTCAGCTCCATGGTCACTGCCATCGCCGAGAATATTCCTCTCTCATTCACATCCCTGACAGGCAACAATCTATTCACCAATCTACTGGGCAACAATTTCTTTGACACTCTGGGCAAAACAACCACCGGCACCATGCCCGACATCTCCATGACCGGCGCTGCCGCCCCGGTCCCCGACAGCCAGGCGCTCCTGGTAAACGGCTCGGTGAGCCCCGGCAAGCCTCTCTTCGAAACTTCCAGCCTGGACAGCCAGGCTCTTTCCGGGGGCTCCGTCAATCTGCCCTACGGAGAGAATCAGCTCATCGCCATGGAGGGAGGAAACTCTTTCGGTCCAACCGTGGGCGGATACCAGCATCCCACTGTCAATGTCACCCCGGACCCGAGCCAGGCCGCCCCGCAACCCACGGCACAACCAGTGGATGCCAGCGCTCAGGCGGCGGAAGCGCCCCAGGCACCAGCCGAGAATTTCGCTCCGGGCAACGAGAGCGCCGCCACCGCCGACGGCATCAGTCATCGCGGCGAACTCCTGGGACAGGGAACAGGAGCAGGAGAGAATCAGCTGGCTTCCACGGCACCGCTCGACCAGACTTACACAATCCAGCACGGCGACAACCTCTGGAACATTGCCAGGGATCATCTCGGCTCCGGAAGCCGCTGGACAGAGATCTACAATCTCAATCAAGATGTTATCGGGGCCAACCCCAGCCTCATATATGGTGGCACCGAATTACACTTACCCGGTGTCGACACCCTTTCCGGAGCTCAAGACTATGTCGTCCATTCCGGCGACAACCTCTGGAATATCGCCAGGGATCATCTCGGCGCCGGCAAAGACTGGACATCTATTTATTCGAACAATAGCCAGGTCATCGGCGCCAATCCGGACCTGATCCATCCCGGACAGAAACTGGCAATCATGGGTGGACACGGCAACGGCACGGTGCACCTGGCTCATGCGCCCGCCTCCCACTCCCATCTGGCGCACAGTGCACATACTGCCCATGCGCACGCCGGCCACGCACAAACCGGACAGGCACATACTGGTCACGCTCAAACAGCACATGCGCAGTCACCACAGGCTGCCAATCATCAAGAAGTGGCTCAAGCACATCCCTCGGCGGCCGGCGCCGAAAGCGCTTCCCGCTCGGCCCTCGAGGCGGCTCGCAAAACCGTCCAGCCCGCCGAGCGCACCGCCAGCCTTCCCCAGACCGTCGCCGACGATATGGGCTTGAGAGCAGTCGCTAAGTCTCTCTAATTCTCTTTAAATCCTATTTGCCCTTGTGCTTGGCGAGAATCGCCTTGGCCTGAGCATATGCTTTTTCCGCCTCTCCGAGGCGACCGAGCTTTTTGAGAACCTTGGAGTACTCTCGCAGAGTGTTGCCCACCTCGACGTCGTCCTCACCGAGCTCCATACGCTTCATCATCAGTGCATGCTCGAGCAGCGGCAGACAGGGCTCATACTTGCCTTGCTGGAAGTACAGTCCCGAGAGAATCCTCACAGATTCTGAGAGCTTGAGCATGTTGATAGGTTGCTCGCTTTCGAGGATCTTCACCGATCTGCTTACAAAGGGCTCTGCCTGGCGGAAATGTCCCTGGACCCAGAGCACCTCGGCGAGCTTGTTGAGATCATCGACCAGCTCGGGGCTTTGCGGTCCCAGCTCGGTCTGCCTGATAGCCAGGATTTTCTCATAGACCTTCTGGGCTTCGCCGAAGTCGCCCTGATCGTAATAGCTCTGGGCAAGTCTGTACATGGCGGCGCTGACGGCTGCCTTCTTATCCTCGCCCTTCTCGCCGGAATCATCGTCATCGGAACCGGTATCTTTGAGGAGACTGGAAGACTCGTCGAGGATCATCCGCCCGGGCGCCATGGTCATTTCCTGAGCTTTGAGCGCCGCTCTATCAATCTTGGCACGACCGGTGGTCTGCTCGAAAGCCGGCGCAACGGAATTGACACCAGTGTCGGCAATACCGGCCGCCTCGCCTTCACGAGCCATGAGCGCGGCAAGTCCCGGAGACTCCTGACCATTGCCGGAGGCACCGGCAGCGACACCATCGTCGCTGACCGCCGCAACTTCCTCCTGGACCGGAGGACTCACCTCTACTTCATCTTCTTCCAGACGATCGAGAATACCAGCCAGCTTGCTGCCTGCTTCCTCACTGCCTTCCTCACCGCCTTCCATGAGCTTGTCCGCGAAATTGACGGTAGGAATATCCGATGTCGACATTCCTACAGGGGCAGCCTCTTCATCGCCGCCGGCCGTATCAGCCGACGGTGCCGCTTCGGGCTCGGAAGCTGAGCCGGACAAACCGAAATGCTCGAGCAAATTGAGGGTATCACCCTGAGCCGCCGGGATCTCGTCCACAGTGGTATCCGGATCTTGTGTATGTCCCTGAAAAGATTGCTGTACGGGAGCCGCATCCTCGCGCCATCCCAGCTCGTGAAGAGCTTCATCGAGCGTCTTCGCGTCATTGCCGTTGCGCGAGAAACAGTAGTCGAGCGCCACCAGGGCATCATCCTGGTTGAGCTTGCCCGCATTAAGAAGTTCGTGACAGCGGAGCACCGCATCGTGCACATCCTGACCGATAAAGCCGGTCAGGCAGAGAATCTTGGCCAGAGCTTCCGGGGTCTGCCGGCAAATATCGAAGGCTTCCTGAATCTGCTCCGTGGACACGACCCGGGCGAGGGTGAGGAGCTTCTCGAAGGTCAGTCCGGCACCGCCTGAGGAAGACACCGCATCGCCCAGCTCGCCACCGCTCAGGAGCTCTCCAACGGACTTGCCGCTCTGATGCGACTGGGCAAGCACCTCTATTCCACGCTCCGGGGATAGCTGTTGCTGCTCCACATATTCCTGCACTTCCAGGGCGGCATCGAGAAGATGGGGAGCGATATAGCCCTGCTCCACCATGACCTGACCGATCAGGGCACCGTAAGAGAGCCCTAGCTCCAGGGCGCTCAAAACATCGGATTCGCTCATGACCGCAGCCCGAACCATCAATTCGCCGAGGCGGATTCGCTTTCCTTTCGGAGGTAGCAGGAGATTCTGGGTCATCGGTGTTCCGGGAGCGACACCGACATGCGCTCGCAAAGCATCCACGGCTTCTTCGCGCTCGATGAGACCATCCCGCACTTTCACCATCAAATCGAGGGCCTTGCCCAGAATCTTGTCCTGGGTTGCGCCGTTGAGGACAAGGATGCGCCCCATGGGGATCCCGGTAGCGTAGCTGCGCTGTACTGCCGCATCGAGCTCGACCTGACCGACTGCTTCCGCCTCGAAAAGAAGATGACCGAGAGTCCACTGCGCGTTGGCATCGCTCTCTTCCTGCATGGCTCGCTGCTCGTTGACCACATCCGCGAAGTCCCGACTGGACTTGCAGGCTACCTTCAAGCATTTGATCGCCAGGTCATGATCGACACCCTGATCCCGGAGCATGGTCTGAGCGTCCACCGCCGCTGTCAGATCCCGGGAATTGATATAGCCGGACATGATCAGCATCTGGCCCAGGCGCAAATGCTTGGAGCCGGCTTGTCGAACACATTCGTCCAGCTGCCTCTGACTGATAATCTGAGCTTTGACCAGTAGCTCACCGATCATCATCTCGGTAGGAACTTTATTCAGGCTTTGTTTGGGTTTGAAAAAGCTGGAAGCCACGGTCTCGGGATCAACCTCTTGATCTCAATATCTGTCTCGCGTCATGAATATTCGTTCCCCGCAGCGGCTACGGCAAAACAGCAACCGGGACCAGCCTTACGAGCGGGCGCAGCCCTGAGGAACGCTTCTCACCCATTATCTACCCTCAACGGCTCTATATACAAACCCATCTCAATAAATATGTCTGTATTTCTAAAGTTCAAGATTATCGGCTGCCCCGGGCTCCAGACCCAATATCGGCAGGAACACCCTCCAGCTTTACCACATCGGAGGTGGATCGAGTCAGCAGCACAGGTTTGCCGGTCTGATCGAAAACCTTTACAGAGCTGTCGGTCCGCGCCTTACCCTGCCCGGTGAGAGTATAGGTGTTGAGCTCCTCGTCCTGATAGGACTTGAGCACCATACGCTTGTCCTTGCTGACCACCAGGTGGGTGGCTGTGACACTGATCAGCACGTTCTTCGGGTCGAGAATCTCGATGTTGTATTTGCTGACACGATGGATATCCATGGCTTCGCCACGATCGACCTCGCCTTTCGAGCGGCGCGGATCGAAAACCTGCCAGATCTTGCCCTCGCCATCTACGAAAGTACCGAATTGCTCCTGTACTTTCGCCTCTGTCTTACCGGCAGCTTTCACAGGCTTGCCGCTGGGAAGCTCTACACGCTTGGTCTCCATGGACTGGGTTCGCTGCCAGCGGCCGGCCAGCCAGGCGGGGATCTCGAATCGGAGCGGCCGATTGGTGAGCCCGTAAGGGCTGTCGCCGCCCTGCACGGCCCAATTCATATAAGCCTCGCCGGCTCGCATTCCAGGAGGGAGGGGCGGCAGAGTATCACTGTGGGAGATTTCGGCCCTGAGCACGCCACCACTGGTAGCATCAGGCTCGGGATCGGTCTGCTGCGCCTCACCGAGTCCCTGCACGATCAAACTGACGAAGATCGCGGTCAGTAGCGCCTGCCTGAGGGAGTCAGATAGTGGCGGACGCCAGGTTTGATTCTTGTTTTTCACCATTCTGCGCTGCCTTACGTCGATTAGTCTCCAGATAAACCATCAGTACCGAAACGTCAGCCGGGCGCACTCCACCGATGCGCTGTGCCTGCCCGAGTGTCTCGGGTCTGATGCGATTGAGCTTCTCCCGCGCTTCCCTGGATAGATGCGTGAGAGCCTCATAATCGAGATCCGCCGGCAATTTTACTCGATCATACTTTTCCGCTTGCTCCACCTGCGCCTTCTGACGCTCGATATAGCCACGATACTTGACGTCGGTCTCGACTTCGCAAGCCCAGGGGAAGGCTTCCAGATCATCAGCCGGAGCCATCTTCTCGATCAGGGCATAGGGAACCTTCGGTCTTCTCAGCAACTCTTCGAGGGTAACAGAGATTTTCAGCTCTTCCTCGAAAGCAGCCAGGGCTTCGTCCCATTCGGCGCCGGGACGGATCCTCGTCCGGGTCAGCCGCTCTTTCTCCTGCCCGATAGACTCCTGCTTTCTGTTGAAATGAGACCAGCGTTCGTCATCCACCAGGCCGATTTCGCGACCAATCGGTGTCAGCCTGGCATCAGCGTTGTCCTGGCGGAGAATCAGCCTGTATTCCGAACGCGAGGTCATCATCCGGTATGGCTCACCTATCTCCTTGGTGACAAGATCATCGATCAGGGTCCCTGTATAGCTCGAAGAGCGTGGCAGGATGAGAGGCTCCTCTCCCCGGACATAGCGTGCGGCGTTGATACCGGCAACAATTCCCTGGGCTGCCGCCTCCTCATAGCCGCTGGTGCCAAGAATCTGCCCGGCAGCGAAAAAGCCCTTCAAGTCCTTGGCCATGAGACTGTGGTCGAACTGAATCGCAGGCATATAGTCGTATTCCACAGCATAAGCCGGTCTCACCATCACGGCCTTTTCGAAACCCGGAAGAGTGGCGACTATCTGATGCTGAATATGAATCGGCAGGCTGGTCGAACAACCCTGCAAATAGACTTCATAAGTAGAGCGCCCTTCGGGCTCGATAAAAAACGAATGGCTGTCCTTGTCGGCAAAACGCACGACCTTGTCCTCGATGGAAGGACAGTAGCGCGGTCCGACTCCATGAATCATGCCCGAGTACATCGGTGATTCGTGAAGATTCGCCTGGATGAGCTCATGGGTAGCCGGAGTCGTCCTCGTCTGATGGCACGGCATCTGCTCGCGCACCGGGCGGTCCGGAAGGAAAGAGAAGAACTGCGGCTGATCGTCCCCGGGAACCACAGGCAGATCGGTATAGTCGATGGTGCGACCGTCTATGCGAGGAGGCGTGCCGGTCTTGAGCCGTCCCATAGTGAAGCCCAGGGACTTGAGATTGGCCGACAGGCCCACCGCCGGGAATTCACCCGCCCGGCCGGCCGGCTGAGTATCCTTGCCGATCCAGATGGTCCCCTCGAGAAATGTGCCTGCACATAGAACAACGGCTCCGCCTTCGATGCGCTCGCCGAAAGCAAGCTCGACCCCGGTGATTCTCTCTGAACGCGAGTCGAGGATGAACTTCTGCACCATTCCCTGCCTGAGGGAGAGGTTGGGAAGCTTTTCCAGATACTGTTTCATGAAGACGCCGTATTCGCGCTTATCCGACTGGGCTCTGAGAGAATGGACCGCCGGTCCGCGGCTCAGATTGAGAGTACGCAACTGTAGATACGTGGCATCAGCCGCGATACCAATAACGCCACCCAGGGCATCCACCTCCCGGGCCAGATGAGACTTGCCCGGTCCGCCGACAGCAGGATTGCAGGGCATCGCCCCGATGGTGTCGAGATTGACCGCTATGAGGACGGTGGAGAGTCCGAGACGCGCGGAGGCATTTGCCGCTTCACAGCCGGCATGTCCGCCACCGATAACGATTACGTCATATCTCATCCGTCTTACTCGCCTGGATGCAACCACAGTCCTGAGCACAGAAAGGACCGATCATAACAAATTCCAAGAGGTAAGTAGAGATTCTGTAAATGCTATGTACACTTTGTATGATAAAGGTGAGCGCCGTCTCAGACAGGCAAGGAGAAACTCTACGTTGGTCACCGCCAGGCATCTCTTCCCGGCTCTTCTGGTAATTACCTCGAGCATTTTCTTTAACGCTACGGACACGCAGGCCGAGCCCGCCTCCGAGCCGGTTGTCCAGACTCCGGTGAAAGAAGCGAGCGAGCACAAAGAGGTTCTCGATCCGGAACAGTATGCCGGTCAGGTGAAGGCAGGCTATGCAGCAGCACGCCAGATCCCGGAAATCGTCGAGAAGCTCTTTTGCTACTGTGGCTGCGATCTCACCGACTGCCACGGCAGCCTTCTCGATTGTTTCACCAGCGACCACGGCGTGGACTGCCATGTCTGCCAGGAAGAGGCGATCATCGCTCTGCGCCTGCACCAGAAGGGCAAATCCCTGGCTTACATACAGAAGAAAATCGATAAGAAGTACGAGAAAGAGTACCCCTTCGAGATCGAGAGCAACACTCTCAAGAAATACAAAGCCGAGCGCCTCTGGGGCAGCAAGAAGACATCGGAGAGCGCCAAGACTGCTATTCGGAAACACCGGGACAAAAAGGCCGGCTGCTGCGGCTCCAATTCAGAAAAAGATCCGGCTGCCGAACCTGTGAAAGAGCCTGCCGACAACTCTTAGAAACCCCGCAAAGAAGTCAGGACCACAAGAAGCTGCAGCACTGGGAGTTTCGCCCTTGCAGACAGAGGCTCGCGCCATCCTGCGCGAGTTGTAACCCTGATATCAAGCAGATCCTGGCCCTTGTTCATGATTAATCTCTGAGATTAGAGTCTGACGTTAATCTTTCTTGCTGCTTCAACCAGTTTTCTTCTACAAGCTCTAAATCAGTTATTTCATAGCCCCAATCAGCTCGACTTCGTCGGGTGATTTCTCATGAAGTCTGACCGGACAGCAAGCGCGCCTTAACGCTGCTGCCCCGTAACATCGGAGATGAATATGAACAAGAACGGACCGCCGGGACTGAGTCCTGACGCTGTTTCTCGACATTTGAGGCGCACCTGGATCCAGACCATCCTGGGGATTGCGCTTCTGGCTGTACTTTCTACCGGCAGCCTCTACTTTCTCGGTCTGCACTGGTCCTTCACCGGCTTGATCCTGATGGCGTGGGTTCTGCTCCCCCTGTGGGGATGGTACAAGAGCGCCGACATGGTCAAGAAGCTCATGCACTGCCATGAGCCGAGCCCCTTCGATGCGCGCCACGCCAAGCTGGTCGCTATCGTGGACCGCCTCTTCCCGCGAACCGGACTGCCCGTCAAACCGGCGGTCTATGTGTCGCCCCTGCCCGTTCCCAATGCCTTCGCCACCGGTCGCAATCCGCACAACTCCTTTGTCTGCGCCACTGAAGGTCTGCTTCGCATGGACCTCACCGACCAGGAGCTGGAAGGCATCGTCGCCCACGAGCTCGCCCATGTGAAGAGCCGGGACGTTACCATCACTTCCATGACCGCGGTTCTGGGCTCGCTCCTGACCATCATTCTCGCTCAGGGACTGCCGGGAATCTTCCGCCCTCTCTTCGATACCGAGTCCTCGGGAAATCTCCTTTCCCGCCTCGATCGCAAGGTGAAGAAAGACCGCAAGCGCTTTTTCGCTGCCGGTGGTGGCATTGCCGGTCTGGCGCTTTTCGTGGTGATCTTCTTCCTGGTCAGCATGTTCAGCCGTCTCGTCTCGATGTTCGTCAGTCGAGCTCGTGAAAGCCATGCCGACGTTCTGGCTGCGCACTGGACGGGCAACCCCTGCTCACTCTCCTCGGCGCTGCAGAAAATCAGCAACTGGCTGAGCGTCAACATGATCGACATCAGGATGCAGATGCTCCTGTCCGGCCTCACTCCCCTCCTTCTGGTCAGCCCTCTCGACGACGAGAATGGAGAGAGCGGCAAGGATGGTCAGGGCGGTTCGCGCCTCCGCCGCTGGTGGCAGCGCCTGGGTCAGAACCACCCGCCGGTTCCGGAGCGCCTGGCGATGCTCGATGAGCTCGCCGGCTCTTCCTGCCCCCGAATCAAGTAAGGAATGAAGCAAGGAAGCAAGTCTTGCAGGAGCGAAAGAGGCTGTATGAAACAGCCTCTTTCGTTTCCTCTTCTCAGACATTACACTATATTACATAGTTAGTCTTTTCAAAAAAAATTGAAAGTAACCGGCAACACAGCGTCGGCAGCAGTCAGGACGAGCCTCGAGCCCTCCTGACCGCTGTCGACACCGCGCCGCCAGGTGGCTCGCCTAACCGGCGCTAGCGGTGCAATCGCGAGACTGGAGCCGCGAATGCAAGTAGATGATCAGACCGGTTGCCGCCATCATGACGATGCAGAGGGCCGCCACGCTCAGGAAAGCGGCGACGATACCGGCGCTCTTGATGGCGACGATGGACCAGACCAGGCCGACGACCAGACCGAAGATGAAGCCGAGCCCGGCTGCCTCGTCCCCCGCTCTTCGCGAGAAACAGGCGTCAGCGAAGACACCGAGCAGGAACATCAGGGAAAGGCCGACCGCAGCCATGGATGCGACGACCAGGACGGCAGCGAGGATGAAAGCGCCGATAACGGCGAACAGAGAGATGAGGAAGGTCATTGATTGAGATTCCTGTAGATTTCAGGGTTTCGTTTTGCCGGAGCCCGGAAGCTCCGGCAGTGAAATTACAGCGTCACCGCTTGCGGCGACGAGAGAGGCTGGCCTGATACCGAAGCCACTCTTTGATGACAGCCCGCTCCTCCCGCAGCGCCCGCATTTCTTCACCGATCTCGGCGATTCGCTTGCGAGCATGCGCGAAAGATTCCTGCGGACTCGGGAAAGCTCTGGAACCTTCGATGGCGGTCCAGCGGCCCACGGGTCGAACACCGAACTCGTAGTGGTAGTCCGAGGTCAGGTGGTGCCTACATTCGCGGGGCTCACCATACTGGGCTGCCATGCGGCGATGAGCGATGAAACTATTGATGCTCCCATCGCCGGTATCCGGGATTTCGAAAGAACTGCGGACATGGAAGTTGCAGTCCTCGACTTCGACTTTTACGGTTCTCGTCATTGCTTACTTGGCCTCTTTTCGGATTCGTTTTCGAGATACGCAGATAGGCAACGAAAAACACGGACGATGCTCCTCGACTGGATCAGTCGACTAGATCGCGAAAGACGAAGGCATCAGGGAGAGCTTTTGTTGATATAGATACCCGGGGCAAAAAGGTGATGAGAGATACTTTTTTGATAACAGATTGACAGTACTCAAAGCCCGTAAATCTTCTTGATCGATGCTGATTCACACCCCTTTACAAGCCTTGGAATCCACTGGTATCAGGCTCACGCAACTAGCGCTATCTCTGCAAGCCATTCCCGATGATGAATTAGAAATGAGAGTAAGACTCCCCTAAGCAAAGCTTTTTCGAGTTGATTTTTTGGCCTTGAAACTCCTAGGTTCTAGTTACACATTGTCAACCAAGTAACACAGGCTTAAAACCGCTTCACTGCCTTTCCTCCAACAGCTTCCCCACGACTGCAGCCTACGTCTGGCCCGCAGAAGTGAACCGGACGCTCGTGCGAGAACGCAGGGATGCGGCATCGATAGCCTGACACCGAGCCTACGCATGCCCGGTGCTTGTTGTGACGACTTCCATAAACACGTTCGCAAGAACGCGGAGTAACTGAAATGAAAACGGTAACTCGCAAGATTGGTTTCGGCTGCCGCAGGCACAAGAGCAGACTGAGTCTTTCAGGACTCGTCTGTGACGGCCCCGGCTGCCACATCGATATTTTCGGTGCGGGCAAGGAAGACTATCCCTTCCCCACCATCAATCAGCTCGTCGAAGGCGCTCTGGCCCGGGCTGGCAAGGTCCTCGAGAAGGACGAGACCGACGAGACCACCGTCGCACCCGCCATGGAGCCCGGCGAGTTCTGGCAGGACGTCTCGGTCTTTCTTCCTCGCCTCGGCGAGTTCGAAGAGGAGCCGAACCTGAAAGCCATGGTCGACGGAGCGGAAGCCCTCAGGCAACTGATGGACAGCCGCCGCTTCGACGGTCTGGTGGACGTCCGGTTCAGCTCGATGATCGGCGCCACGCTCTGGGCCAGGCAGAACATGCCTGCCGGTTTCCAGAAGACGCTCAATAACCTGCTGCGTCAGATCTCCCGGCTCAAGCGCCGTTACAAGAAAGCACTCCGCAAGGTGGTCCTGGCCCTATCGCGCCAGTCCCAGACGACTTCTCTCGATGAGCTGGTGGTGCAAGCCACCGAGCTTCTCGATCAGGAGCTGGCGGAGTCCCTTTCGGTCCTCAGGGTCTACACCGATTCCTTCAACCAGTACAGGGACGGTGCTTATGCCCGGGAACTGGAGCTGATCAACTTCTTCTTCGAGCAGACAGCCAGCCTGTTCCAACCGGCCGAAGGCATCAAGACCAGCAAGTTCAAGGTGGGCGACCGCTACATCGCGCGCATCGTCACCGGCGAGCTCGCCACCATGCCCGGAGCTCTCGGACCGGTGGGTCTGCACGCTCTCGAGGTGCCGGTGGAGATGCTCGACTTTCTCTTCCTGCTCATGCCCCTGATGGCTCATGAGCTCTTCCACGACATTTACTACGACGTCGAAGGGCTAGAGCAGGAGCTCACCGAAAAGGTGGCGAAAGCCATCGAGACCGCGGTGAAGTCCGGAAGTGTGAAACTGACCAGCCCGGACACCGCCTTCGGTGCCGGCAGCGTTCCGACTCTGGAGCTGCTGCAGAAGCTGTTCAGCGATCTGCTGAGCGAGACCGCCGCCGACATCTGCGGTGGGATCCTCTTTTCCGGTCCGGCATTCATCACCACCATGCTCGTCTCTTTCCCGGCAATGGGCATGGGCGACACTCCCATCGCCGACGAGCCGCGCCTACTCTCCTCCTCCTCGGAGTTCACCGTAGAGGAGAAAGAGGACGGCAGGATGGAACTCACCTTCGAGCCTCATCCGGCAGACTATGTGCGGGTTCTGGGTCTGGCAGAGGCTCTGAAGGTGATCGGCATGGACAGCGAAGCCGAGCCCTTCGCCTCCCTGGCTGTGTTCGGTGCCGGCAAGCCGAGCCCCGAGTTCATCACGTACACCGCCGAAGGCGGTCGTGAGGACCTCAGCCTGCGCTTCGCCGTGGCCGACCTCCAGGCTCTGGCTCCGGTGGTGGCTCGTGTCCTCATCGAAGAGAGACTCGACTGCCTGGGCAAGCGGTCCATGTGGGAAATGTACAACTGGACCCGGGAGCGCCAGGACATCGTCGGCAAGCTCGCCGCTTCGCTGGTGAAGGGACGCTACTCGGTTCCTCGCAAGCTCGGCTCGGTGCACGCCAACTATGTCGGCGCTGCAGCACCACTGGCTTTCTGGGAGCTGATCAAAGCCGGCAAGGACCCGGTCGCGGCAGCTCGAGCGGTCAACAAGAACGCCATGAAAATGCTCACCACCCTGCACAAGCGGGCGTTGAGCAAGTAATGGCCAGGAAAGAGCGGAGAAGGGGGCTGAATCGGTCTACGGACTGATCTGGCTCCCCCTCCGCTGCTTTCTTGCCTTTTTTACCTTTTTTGGCCTTTTTCTGTGACTTTTTGACCTTTTTGACCTTTTTGCCAGGGCCAACATCGGAACATCCTCATCGTAATTCCGTCACTGCAAGAAAAGCCGCTGCCACCACGGGCAGTTGCCAAGAGAGGGTCGAAAAAAAGTTCGAATTTCATCCAGAAAATGCCCCTCGGGGGCTTTTCCGAAAAGTGAAGCGATGCTAAACTTAAACAACTCAAATGAATCCCATCTGAAAGGTGAAATTTCAGTGGACGCTCTTGCAACCAGCCTCTGCCAGGAGTCCCGTACCTTCCTGCTTGCCTGCGAAGACCGTTGTCCGGTGGTTCGCAGCCTCGCCACCATGCTTGGTGTGTGGGACCGGAAGCAGGTTTTCACTTATGTCGATCGCGACTCGCAAAGCAGCGAGGCCATGGAACTCACCATGGCCCTGGACCGCTCGCTCTGGAGCCTTCTTCTCTCGGACGGCGAGAGACACTGGTTCGGTCCCGAAGCGATTCCGATAATTCTCACCCATCTACCCTTCGGCCGAGTCGCCGCCGTCGTTTATATCTTGCCAGGCACCATGTGGCTGACCAGACAACTCTACGAAATGGTCTCGAGACATAGACAACGTCTCAGCACCACCCGGCGTAAGACAGCCTGACTCTCAGAGCGGAACAGTTCAATCAAGCGAAGAGCGGATCGCCGAGCAGCTCTTCGAGACCACCATCAGAAACGCCGAACTTGCGACACAGGGAGCGCACGCACCAGAGCTCCCGATGTCTGTGCTCCTGGCCCGGCGGTGCCGGCTCCGTGACCACGTTGCAATCGAGATCGGCCGATGCCATCGAGGGTACCGAAAAATCCTCCATGCCTTCCTTTTCCGCTTCCTGGGACTCGATGTCTTCGCCAGCCGGTACTGCGTAGACAGATAATCCCCGGACTGACGGGCCGAATGACGAAGCAAGTCTCGACTCGCAAGCCCAGTAGATTTCGCCGCCACCTGCCTGCGCCCCGGACAGAAGCGAACCGGTAGCTTCGCGAATTTCGCCTTCGGCGGCGGTGATTCTGAGATAGTCGAAGGGCTTGCCGACAAGTACGAGAACATCAGGGGCGAAACCTCTATCGAGAAGCTCGGCCTGCTCCAGGGATGACACAATCAGATTGAGAATCACGAATCCGGATTGCGAATCGGTCTCGAGAAGCTGCTCCAGACATCCTCTCACTCCCTGGTGATGAGCCTCGATAAGAACAGCCGGTCCATGAGAAGCGAACAACCGGTATGCAAGACGGCTGACCAGAGTGCTGCTGTCCGAGCTTTCACCGGCAACGGCGACTACCTTCCGATTGCTCTGCAATTTCCAGGATCGTCCGAGTTCAGCCAGAGCCTTCATGGTATCGCCCACGGCGATGAGAGGATAACTCGTGCTGGCAATGGGATAGCTCTGACGCTCTTCGACTATGCAACCGACAGCGCCGCCCGAGAAAGCGTCTCCGAGAAAATCGTGCCCATCGAAGCGGTCACCGCGCAGGGCCACGAACCAGCGGTCCTCCACCGCGCCCCTGGTATCAGTCGAGATACCAGCGACACAATCAGGCACGAGACCGGCAGCAAGTCTTCCGCCTGCGATCTCGATGATTTCATCGGCCGAGAATAATGCGCCCATAACGACGCTAGATTATCAGGATTTGTCTGCCAGTACTTTTTCTTGACCGGATTGAGCCTGGCTTTCAACAGAGCTGAGAAACGAAGGCCTGATAAATTCGAGACTGGGCTTTCGATCTCTTTCGTTGAGCTCCTTGTGCAGAAGTCGGCTGGCGAAACCGGTGGTTTTCTTGCGCGGCTTGACAGCGGTGTTATCGCTGGACATGGTCTTTCCTCCAATTGACTTCACACAGGGGGCGAACGGCATTAGTCGACGGTGAGTATTCTTCGTTGCCCCGAGCCGATACGCCGGCAGGAGCGCAACTTGCCGCCTGTGCCTGATAGATGCCTGTGAATTTAATATATGGAAAAGCCGGCTTGTTGGCAACCCGCCAGGAGCTATACTTAAGCGCAATTAACAAGTTCGGAGCGTCAACGGCAGTTGCATCCGGTGGCGTAAAATCTCAAAATGCAGGAAAACCAGAAATCGAGCAACCAGAAGATTCCTCGGCGAGCCCGGCTGGAATTGCGCATGCCGGTGGTGCTGATCCTGATCGTGCTTGCCTTTCTCAGCGGCACGCTGCTCTCGCCATTTCTGGCTTCTGGCTTGACCGCGCTCACCAGGACGATTAGAGGCGAGTCAAGCGAACAGTACAGCGCCGGCGAGAAAGCTCTTCTGATCAGAGAAGCGAAGAATCTCACCATCACTCGAATCAGGACTGAGATAGGCTCAGCCTCAGAAGCCGCAAGCCAAGCCCAGAAAGCTCTCAACACGGCAAGCCGGCGCAAGGTACCCGAGCTCGAGCTCTGTCAAATCGCTTCCGCCCTCAAAGCGGTCTGTTACCACGGCACGCCGACCAGCGTCGAGAAACTCTACAAACAATACGAATCCATTCTCGAGAAGCATCCCGAGCTCTTCTCCGAAGACAACAAGGACAACCTCATCATCGCCGCCTATATCAATCTCACCGCCGGCGACTCGGCCCAGAGCCACCGCAACTATTCCACCGCCGACGAGCGCTACAAGAGAGCCGACGGACTCGCCGGAAAGATCAAGCAAAATGAGGACTGGCTGACGGCTTATGTGAGCGATCGCAAGGGGCTCTGCTTTCTCAGGCAGGACAAGTACGGTGAGGCTCTTGCCGAGTACAAGAAGACCCTGGACTTCGTCGAGAAGCACGGCGAGACCTCCTATGGCGGCCAGAAGAAGCTGGACATTCTCTATACTCTGTGCACCCTGGCTCTCAGACTCAGCCTTTTCGATGATCAGGTCAAATACGCCAAACAGGGACTGGCTGTTTTGAGCTCGAACAAGGACGAGACACGCCGGTTCTACAAGCATATGTTCACGATGATGCTCAACAAAGATGCCGAGATCAGACACTTCCACCATCCCGATTGATCTGTTACGCGGTCCCTCCCCCTTGCGCTAGCGACGCTATCCTGATTGCTGGTAGAACTCGGTTTGCTATCGCCGGTGCGGGTAAGGCAAAGATGCTTCCGAGGCTCTTCAATCAAGAGTCAATTAATGTACTAACACAAGATATGGGTTGCTGGAGAAGCTTTTCACCCTTAAGTTTCGAATCTGTATTCAGACTGCTTATCCCTCGGATTTCATCTCTCTCAAGCATTAACCGACTCTCGATCAGGAATCTCCCACCGTGACGGCAAGCCGTCCGGGGTTCTGCGGTCGAGACGCGCCGAGAGGAGGGGTTCATTTCGACTCCGCGGTCTGAATCACTCACAGGAGAACCCATGCGCTATCTCACCAATCAGCTCGGCTGGCGGAGCGACCGCACCAGGGACAACACCTGGGTCAACAACGAAGGCTCCGGTCTCATGCCGATGTTCTCCTTCGGGGGGCCTCACGGCTATCAAGCCCCCGTTGGACGCGAGCGCCTGTTTGCGACCGAGCAGTTCAGCATCGAGCAAGCAGCTTGCTGGCTCGATCGAGGACCCTTCGAGTCGCTCCTGAGTGGCAACCACCAGTGGTGCGCAGTCCTTTCCCAGGCTCTGGGCATGGATATCCCCATGCACGACCCGGACAAAGAGCCGGGTAGCCTCAGGCTCGGCAAGGGCGATTTCGTCCTGCGTGTTTCCTATCCCATCGAACTCGATGAGAAGGGCATGTCGGACGCGGCGATCATGGAACGGCTCGCCGCCGACCGAAGTCTTCTGCGCTTCTTCCTTCACTTCATCGCTCCTTTCGAGCCCTCCCGGGCTTACAAATGGGATGCCGGACTCTGAGCCGCTCCCGAAAGGCAGATCATGAAACTCGGAAAGAGACGTGAAGCACGTTATCGCGAGCTCATTTCGGCCGCCCGCCAGGCAGCCGAGTTCGCGTACCGGCCCTATTCGCAATACAATGTCGGGGCTGCCGTGCTCACCTACGACGACCAGATTTTTGTCGGCTGCAACATCGAAAATGCCGGCTACACTCAGACCAAGCACGCCGAGGAAATCGCGGTGGGCAACGCCATCGCTAACGGTGCACTGCACCGGGCCGAGGCAGCCGGTTTGAACCAGTTTCAGTTCATCAAGGCCATAGCGGTTTTCGCCTCCAAGGGCTCAGACCCATGGCCTTGCTGCAATTGCAGACAGTTCCTCTCGGAGTTCGGCTTCGAGATGGACGTAGTCGGCTATGCCGGCACCGATGAGAGCGTCGTGCTCTGCAAAAAGCTCGGCAAACTCATCCCGCACCCCTTCCCCATCGAAGAGGTGCTCGCCAGCGTGCGCGGAGGCAATCACTAACTCCCCACGAGGCAAGCGCGGACGGTAACCCCGTCCACACCCAACAATCTCAACCCGTAAGGAGTATGCACCCTTACGGCTGGCTCCACTCCCTGCCGTCGTTCCTGGCGGTCTTGGAGCCGAGCATGTCGTCCTCCTGGTGCCATCGTGGTGCCGGGAGCGGCGCATCAAGCATGGAGGTAACTCTCATGTTGCCATGGATAATCCTCTTGCTGGCTCTGGCGGCGCTTATCACAGTAGCCGTCCGCAAAGCAAGAGAAGAAGAAAAGGAGGCCATCGACAATCTCATTCACACGATCGAAGTCAACCTGTCGATTCTGAACTCCGAGATTGAGAACCTCTCCATTCTTGCAGACAACGCCAGTACTTGCCCGGATCAGGGGACCATCAAGGATCTCCTGGAACAGGCGAGACGCGAAGCCGAATCGGCACAGAACAGGCTCCCCTCGACCACCTCGAGGGAGAACCTCGGCTCGCTCCTGAGCGAGGTCTTCGCGGCTATGAACAAAGCCACTTCGGCTCACAATCTTCTATCCCCCTGCCGCGGGAGCTGATTCGACTCGAGAGAAAGCAGGCAAGTACGGGACAACCGCTACAGCCTGCTTTCTCTCTTTTAAAGAGGTTTCCTACTATTTCACCCAGTATCTTTTTATTGCAAAACCGAATCCAGTAAATATAGCGTTAAAGCTACAAATACGAGACTTCCTGGCGTTTCTAGCAAATTTTTGGCGATTTCCTATGCTAGAAACGCATATTCACCAGCAATGTGCCATGGCGCTCTCGAAACTGAAGGGGCTCAAATCGATTCGGCTCTTTCCCTCGGTCACGAGCTCCGCCAGCGATTCGCCGATTGCTGCCGAGTGCTTGAAGCCATGCCCGGAGCAGGGAGAGCAGACAAGCACGGCTTCCATTTCGGGATGGCGATCGATGACGAAACGAGCATCGGCGGTGGCAGTATACATACAGGTCGCAGTCCGTACGCAATCTCTACCCAGAAGCGGGAAATAGGGCTCGACCTGCATTTCGTACATGGACTGGATCTCCTGCTCCGAGACATCTCTATCCACATTGTCGGGATCGATGCTCTCCAGATATCTGCCGCTACCGATCTTGAGACCGCCCCCGGGCCCGTCAATTGCCGGGAATCCATACATGGCCATGCCCTTGCCCTGCACTTCCCAGATGAATATCGGAAATCGCTCCGGAACGAACTGATCGTAGTGCGCCTGCACATCGAACCAGTAGAGCACCTGCCGGTAGACTTTGAAAAGGCTGGAGCCATGCCGACCCAAGAGCTTGGGCAACCAGGGCCCGGCAGTCAGAACCAGAGAGCCGGTGAGATAGTCGCCCCTGTCCGTATGGACAAGTACTCCTCCTTCCACTTTAGAGAATTCCAGGACCTGCTCCCCGGTCGAGACCCGGGCACCGAGCTTGCGCGCCAGGCGCAACTGCGCTTCCACGCAATTCTCAGGGCGCAGGAAGCCAGCCTCATGCTCGAAATAGCCCATTTCATTATCCTTAACGAGAAACTGCGGAAACCGCCGGCGCATCTCCGTTGGATTCAAGACTTCGTGACCGATCCCATACTTGTTGGCGGCGGCCAGCGTATTCTCGAAAAACTCGGCGACATGGATGGCGCTCGTCCGGCTGCCGCTCGAGATCATCAAACCACCGGTAATCGAAAGCAAATCCATACCGGTCTCTTTCTCCAATTCCCGGAAGATTTCGTAGGAGCGCAGTGTCAGGGGCACGAACTGGTCCCCTTCACCAATCGCCTGTCTGGTGATCCTCGTATCGCCGTGAGTGGAGCCCAGGGTGTGCGGCGGCGTGAAACGATCGATTCCAAGCACCCTGACTTTGCGACGAGCGAGCTGGTACAGCGAAGCGCTGCCCATGGCTCCGAGCCCCGCCACTATGGCATCAAACTTCTCGACCATGCGACCTCTCAAAAATCAAACATCGAGCAGGCAACAGGTTAGCACAGCTTCAGGTCGATGTTGCCACGAATTGACACGGACTGACTGCTCCCCGGATAATGCCTGCAATGAGAGAGACCTCACACGAGATCAGTGCGACCAACGTGACCCTGCCGTCCATTCCGACGTCTCTTCAAAGCCTTCTCGATTCGGACGGCGCTCTTCACTTCAAGGGCCGCAGGCACCTGATCGACGTCGAGGCGCTGAGTGCTTCCGAGATCGAGGCAATCATCGAAATAGCCCGATCCTTGAAAACCCTCATGAACCAGGGACAGCTTCCGTTGCGAGCACTGAGCGGCAAAAGCGTCGCTACTTTGTTCTATGAAAACTCCACCCGCACACGCTCGAGCTTCGAACTGGCGGCAGCCAACCTCGATGCCCATGTCCTCAACCTGGACATCAACAGCTCATCCGTGGCAAAGGGCGAGACCATCGACGATACGGCCAGGACCATCAGCGCCATGGGCGTCAGCGCCCTGATCCAGAGACATGCCCAGTCAGGTTCTCCGGAACGGCTCGAGGAAGTGGCGCCACCGACGATATCAATCATCAATGCCGGCGACGGCTGGCGAGGGCATCCCACCCAGGCTCTCCTCGACTATATGACCATGATCGAGATCTGTCGGTCCGTAGAAGGCAAGAAAATCGTTATCATCGGCGATATCAAACACAGCCGGGTGGCCCGCTCCAACATAAGCCTGCTCAAGAAATTCGGCGCCGACATTCATGTATGTGGACCACCGCCCCTGGTACCGTACGGTATCGAGAGCCTGGGTGTGAGCACCCACGACGATCTCTGCACTGCCGTGGAAGGAGCCGATTTCATCATGGCTCTGCGACTTCAGAAAGAGCGCCAGAAACAGGGTCTGATCCCAAGCACCGCGGACTACGCTCATCTCTACAGGGTTGATCACGCCTGCTTGAAAATTGCCAGACCGGGAGTGCGCATACTCCACCCCGGCCCGATCAACCGTGGCATAGAAATCACCGGCGCCCTGGCCGACGACCAGAATCTGTCTTTGATCACCACCCAGGTGACCAACGGCATCGCCGTCCGCATGGCGGTTTTACTGATTCTACTCAGAAACGGGGACTGAAATATGAGCGACTCGCTACTTATAAAAGGCGGCCTGGTAGCAAACGGAGCCGACGGCAGCAAGGCGCAGAAATGCAAAGGCAACCCGCGAGCCGGGCTTCAGCGCCGGGACGTGCGGATCAAGGGCGCACAGATATCCGAAGTAGCCGAGGCTCTCGCGCCGGCAGATGGCGAGACGGTTATCCAGGCCGAAGGGCTCTTCCTCTCTCCGGGTTTTATCGATATCCACACGCATCTGCGTGATTTCGATCAGTCCGCCAAGGAAGACTTCGAGACCGGCTCGAAAGCTGCCGCCGCCGGCGGCTTCACCACCGTGCTCACCATGGCGAACACGATACCCGCCACCGATTCGGTGATCATGGTGGAGAACGCCCTGAACCGAATCAAAAAGAACGCGGTGATCAAAGTGCTGCCCGTGGCATGCGTCACCGTCGGCATGGCCGGCGAGCAGATCACGGATATGGCCAGACTCTCCGAGATCGGGGTCCCGGCCTTTTCGGACGACGGACTGCCGGTAAGCAATCTGGCGGTGCTCAGACATGCGCTCGAATATTCACGCCTGACCGGCAAGCCGATCATAAGCCATGCCGAGGATCGTCATCTCAGCCAGGACGGCTGTATGAATGAGTCCGAAACAGCTACCAGACTGGGACTGCCGGGAATACCCCCGATGTCCGAAGCAGCGTGTATCGCCAGGGAGATCGAGATAGTTCGCGGAACGGGCTGCCACCTTCATTTCGCCCATGTCTCCACCCGGGCCTCTGTCGAGCTCATAGCCAGAGCCAAGGCTGATGGTCTCAAGGTGACTGCCGAGGCGGCGCCTCACCACCTGATGCTGAGCGACGACGATATCACCGAATACGATACCAGATTCAAGATGAACCCGCCTCTCCGCTCCAGAGACGATCGAGCTGCCGTCGTCGCCGCGCTCATAGACGGGACCATAGACATCGTCGCTACCGATCATGCTCCCCATACAAGGGAAGAGAAAGCCCGCCCCTTCGAAACGGCGCCCTTCGGAGTAATCGGTCTGGAGACGGCATTCAGCCTTGTCTTCGAACTCCTCTTCCTGGAAAACGACCTGCCCCTTACTTTCATCAGCCACAGACTCTCCACGGCTCCAGCAAGGATAGTCGGACTGCCCGAGCCCAGAGTCGAAGCCGGGGCAACCGCCGACATTGCCATTATCGATCCGAACCGCAAGTGGACCTATTCTACTGCCGGAGGATTCTCGAAAAGCAACAACACGCCCTTTGACGGCAAGGAAATGACCGGTAAGGCAGTGGCAACTATCTGCGATGGAAGAATCGCTTATCGGGACCCCGGTTTTTAGCAATCATAAAATTAGCTATCATAAAAATTGATGGGAGCAAACAGGGCAGCGAGAATTTGGCAAGGAACCCGCCAGTGCAGGCTCGTTCTCTTGTTCGCTATTCTCGCTCTAGTAATTCTCTGCCTGAAACCCCAGCACTATGTTTCGATGAGCCGCTTTCAGCACTACGGCATGGCATTCGCTATCTTCGGTCTGGGCTATATCCTGGAGACCCTGCTCTCTTTGAAGACTCTCCACAAATGGGCTATGGGAAGCTATCTGGGCACCGGCATGCTTTTCGGCTCCGCCGGACTGATTTTCTGGTTCTGCCCCTGGCTGGACGTCAATCTTTCGGTTCAGACACCCGAAACGGATATGTACAGGACGATTCTGCTAGTCTCTTATCTGGCTTTCTCGGTTGGTATCGGGGCGATCTGGGCTCGCTGGATAATCGAAGATAGCAGAAAGAACGAAGATAGCAGAAAGAACGAAGATAGCAGAAAGAACGAAAGTAACGTGAAACCGGGGGAGAATTGAAGTGGAGTCAAAGCCTAAAAAGCTGATCGTTCTCATTGGCATTCCAGGAGCCGGAAAAACGACTCTGGCTCTGAAGCTCGCCGAGAAAGGCTTTCACTATCTCAATGCCGACACAATCCGCCTCGAGCTCTACGGCAGTGAAGCCGAGCAGGGAGACAAGGAAGAGGTCTTCTCGATCTTTTTCGAAAGGCTGGAAGGAGCCATGGGAGAGGGACTGAACATCATCATAGACAACACCAACCTCAATCCCAAACAGAGAAAGCCTATCATCGACCGCGCCGAGCGTTTCGGCTACAAGGACGTTCAGCTCTGGCTCCTGGATATCCCGCTGGATATCTGCCTGGAGCGGAACAAGTCCAGAGAAAGAATGGTTCCCGAGGATATCGTGGCGAATATGTTCATGGAGTTGAACCGCTCCGGACGACCCAAACGCCTGGAAGGCAAAGTGGTAATCATCAGACCGGGTAAGGACGGCGATTATCTCTTCTTTCCCCAGGCCTGATCATGCAAAGACGAATAGTTTCTATTTGCGTCGGCAAGCCCAGGTCAGTCGTCTCCGGCGATCGCACTGTCAGTACCGGGATTTTCAAAGAGCCGGTAGAGGGCAAGGTGAAGGTGGGAAAGCTCAATCTCGAAGGCGATCAGCAGGCCGATCTGACAGTTCACGGCGGACCGGACAAGGCAATCTACACCTATTCTGCCGAGCACTACCCATGGTGGAGAGAACAAATGCCGGATGTCGCTTTCACATATGGCATATTCGGCGAAAACCTCACCACCAGTGGCATGCTGGAGAGAGATGTTTGCATCGGCGATGAATTCGCCGCCGGCACAGCAGTGATCAAAGCCTCTCAACCGCGCCTGCCCTGCTACAAACTCGGCATTAGATTCGGCCGCAAAGATGTAATAAAGACATTCATGCAGAGCGGTTTTAGCGGCATCTATTTCTCGGTAGTCGAAGAAGGAGAGCTCAGCACAGGAGACGAGATCAGATTTCTACGGGGAGACGGGCTGGGGATAAAAGCCGGAGACGTGGCCAATTTGTTCAACGGCAGACAACCTCGCGATCCGGAATTCATCGAGCGCTGCCTGAATTCTCAGCTTGCCGATCAAATGAAGATGTTTATCTCGGGTCAAATGCCGTCATAGTCTTTCCGATCATTCGCCCGGCATCTTCAATAAGCTCAGGGCAAGCTTCTTCCCGGCTGAGAAAATCGAGCCAGGCTGTCAGGTCGACCATCATGGCGATCTTTCGCCAGTGTCTGTCGAGAACACCTCCCTCAGATCGATAGCCGGCTGCTACCGCCTCGGCAAAAGCGTTATCGTCTCCCAGGGGCGCCCTCAAGAGATTGCCGAGATCGAAATAAGGACTGCCGCTGAAAGCGAACTCCCAGTCCAGGACACCGCTGACGCAAGGTCGCCCGGAGCGCCTGTCCGCAAGAATATTGGAGCCTCCGAAATCACTGTGGGTCAGGCATGCCGAAGGAAGCGCCTGATCGAGAAGAGCCGCATGATCGCGGAGAAAGTTCTTGAGAGCGGGCAGGAGTCCCGTATCTATCCGGCTTCTGGCTGGCTCGACAGACAGTACCGACTCCACGAACTCCACCATCCCGGCAGAACCCAGCTCTATGGTCTGCACCACCTCGAGCTCAGCAGAGAGAAACCCCGGCGACTCGAAGGTCTCCTGATTGATCGCCGCCAGGACCGCGCCCAGGGAGAAGCCGACTGCTTCCCGGTCTTGCCCGTCGAGGGACGGGAAGAGCAATTCCAGGCGCTCTCCGGGTAGATACTCGAGTATTGCATAAGGCGAGCCGGTGAACTCGTTGTCCGGCAGAAGAGCATGAAACGCCGCCACCGGCACCCTGTCCTCTAAGCGCCTGGCAATTGCATATTCTTTGGCAGCGCTTTCAGGACGAGACTCGAAAATCCTCAGGAGAAGAGGCTCTCTCCGACCGGCTAAATGCACAACCAGATTCGTGTTACTCAAACCACCTTCGGCGAATCGAAACCGCTCCACCCTGGCGCCCTGAAATGCAGGCGCCATGAGCTTTTCGATCTGGGCAACAGTGAGATCAGGCAGCTCCCTGCCACGCCTCCAGTTGGCGCGCATTTCAGCTCCGCCGGAAGTGGCGGACCGTGACTTTCTCGACAGTGGCCATACCTTCGTGGACCGAGCCTTCCAGCTCGCTCAGGAAAGCTTCCACCTTTTCCTTGCTGTCGACCATCTCCACCACCACAGGCAGATCGGTGGAGAGTGTGAGAAGCTTGGCGGTATGGATCCGGCTGTGCGAACCGAAACCTTCGATTCCCCGGAGCACGGTCGCCCCGGCGAGGCCGCGGTCTCTGGCGCGACGCACGATCCACTCATAAAGAGGCATGCCGTCATGCTTGTCCGACTCACCGAAATAGACTCTCAGGAGATAGCCTTCTTCTTCAAACATCACTCATCCTCACAGAAGCTTCGCCAGCCAGTAACCGAGATACACGCAAGCCACCCCGATGAGCACTTGCAGCACCGCATTCGATATCGCGTAGAACATCTGTCCGTCGCGAATCAATTGAAAAGTCTCATAGCCGTAAGTGGAAAAAGTGGTGAAGCCGCCAAGCACCCCCACCATCAAGAATGCTCTTATCTCCGGCGAGAAGAAAGCCCTGGTCTCACTGAACTGCGCCCCCATACCGATCAGGAGACAACCCAGAATATTGACTGTCATGGTACCCAGAGGAAAAGTCCAGTCATTAGTCAGCCCCTGGACTCCGGAGCTGACGAGAAAGCGAAAGACTCCACCCAGTCCTGCGCCCAAGAAGATGAGAAGATAGCTCATAATGCCACCCGGCAACCACGACAAAGACAACGACCAGAATCTTACAGGAACCGCTTCGAGAAAGTAACCCGCAGATGACACAGTCGCCCTCATTACCGATACTGCTAGAGCTCATGCTCGAAGCGGAGCTGATCAGCGAGCAAGAAGCCGAGGCTCTGCTCGAGCAGATTCTTAGCAAGCCCGAATCGACCGCCGAAGAGGTCATCCGTCAATCCGGTCTGGTCGACGAAGAACAGATGCAGACCCTGAAGCTTGCCGAGGTCTTGCTGACCAGTGGCACCATTAGACTAGCGCAGTTCCCGAACTCCGAGGACGGGCAGCACTCCGAGGACCAGTGAGACCCTCGCGCCTTCGAATCCGGATAGAGTTTCTCGAGTTTTTCTCTCTCCCCCTCAGATCCAGATAGAGTTTCCCGAGTTTTTCTCTCTGACCCTCAGATCCAGATAGAGTTTCTCGAGTTTTTCTATCTGCCCTCAGATCCAGATAGAATTTCCCGAGTTTTTCTATCTGCCTTGATATTCAGGTAGAGTTTCCCGGGTTTTTCTCTCTACCCCTCAGAACCAGATAGAGCTTCTCGAGTTTTTCTATCTGCCTTGATATTCAGGTAGAGTTTCCCGGGTTTTTCT
>JAGQHH010000093.1 GCA_020431945.1 Cyanobacteria bacterium HKST-UBA02
TGCTCGCCTACCTGGGCTCCCGCAATGGATCTAGTTTTAGTTCCGGTTCCAGTTCCGTCCCGGCTCAAATTCAGGTGCAAGCGCCGGTGCTTCAGGGGCTTCCGGAGCAGTTCTCGCAATCTGATAGCGGAAACGGCAACGGAAACGGAAAAGGAAGCGAAGTCGATAAAACAGAATCCGATTCAGGTTCCAATTCAGGCATCGATTCTGAGAGTCTCATTGCCAGCCTGCTCGAGATCGTCAGCGACAGGACAGGCTATCCATCGGATATGCTCGAGCCTACTCTCGATCTGGAGGCCGATCTCGGTATCGACTCTATTAAGCGTATCGAGATTTTCAACAGCTTCAGGAAGCTTCTTCCCGAGATGGTGCAGCAGGAGCTCGAAGGCAATCTCGAGGAGCTGGCCAGTCTCAAAACCCTCGAGTCTATCTTCGACTGGGTGAGAAATCTCGAGACCAGGACCTATGCTGGTGCCGCCAGCACCGAGACTTCTCCGGTGACCCATAGCAATTCTAAGTCAGCAATCGCAAGAGGTCTGGTGCGTTTGACCGACCTCGATTTGAAAGTCGAGCCGGATATCAGGCTCGTCAAAGGACCCGTCCTGGTAGTGGCTGCTTCCGCCGGCAGATCTTCTGCTCCGGCTACCGGCCTTGCTGCTCGCATCGAAGGAGCGCTTATCAAGAGTGTGGCCGAGGTGATGAGCGGGGACTTCAGGACCTATCTAAAGAAAGAGAAGCCGGAGACGATTTTCTATCTTGCCGGACTCGATCAGGGCGGCCAGGACGAAAGCGGTCTCGCCGGACTTCTCGAGCTGGCCAGGGCGATCAAGGAGACCGCTGGCGGCGGCTATGAGCCTTCTTTGATCGTTGCTACCGGCATGGGCGGACGATTCGGTCACGACCAGAGCGCTCCCCGGGACCCCCGCTATCTTGCCAGCCAGGCTGCCCTCTGCGGAATGACCAAGACCATCGACCGTGAGCTCGAAGCTGTCCGTACCCTATATATAGATATAGAGCCAGGGGACGAGAATGCTGTTTCAGCAATTCTCACCCTTGCCGGCAAGGGCGAATCCGGTGGCGAGTATGGCTTTAGAGATGGAAGCTTCGCCAGTCTCACCATAGAGCCTGCGCCCTTCACCGATGCATCCGAAGCGAAAGTCGAGCTTGATAGCGGCTCTCTTGTCCTGGTCACAGGCGGAGCCCGGGGCATTACCGCCGAGATTGCTGCAGAGCTGGCGGCAAGCTTCGGCTGTCATTTCGTCATTCTCGGGCGAGCCGAAAGACCCGGTCCGGAGTCGGCGGTGACCGCCGGACTCGATTCTGCCCGGGAGATCAAGTCGGCGCTCATGGAGGATTTCCGCTCCCGTAACGAAGCGGTGAATATCAAGGAGATCGAAAAGCTCTATCAGAAGATCGTCAAAGAAAGGGAGATCAGGGACAGTCTCGCCCGGATCGAAGCCAGTGCCGCCTCGGTTCGCTATCACGCCCTCGACGTCAGAGACGAGGCTGCATTCTCCGAACTGATCGGCTCCCTCTATGATTTCTATGGCAATATCGATGGTGTCATCCATGGTGCCGGTGTAATCGAGGACTCTTATATCGAGAAGAAGAGTTTCGATTCTTTCCGGCGGGTCTATGACACCAAAGTGATCGGTCTTGTCACCCTGGCGGCCAAACTCAGGCTCTCTACTCTTAAGTTCCTCTATGCCTTCTCCTCGGTGGTGGGCCGGACAGGCAATCCCGGTCAGGTCGACTATGTCGCGGCCAACGAGGCTCTCAACAAGCTGGCGCTCCATCTCGACAGGCTCAGTCCGGCAAGGCTCGGATCGATCATGTGGGGTCCCTGGCGAGCTGGTATGGCGCCACCCGAGCTCGAAGATGTATTTGCCAGTTTCGGCTGGGCCATGATCGAGCCTGAAGACGGCAGGCGGACTTTTGTTCGCGAGCTGCTATCGGGACGTAAGGGCGATGTCGAGATCATGCTGGTGGGCGAGCCTGTTGCCGGGACCGGGTCGAGTTCAGACTCGGTTGCTTCCAAGGTCGATGAGGCTACGGGCCCTGAAGGTCCGGTGGTCAGTCCTGCCGGGATCTCGAGCTTCTCTCCATTTGAAGCCGAGGTCGAGATCGACCGAGCCAATCATATATATCTGGAAGACCACAAGCTCGATGATATGCCGGTCCTGCCCATGGCAGTCGCCCTCGAGACGATGCTCGAGTGCGCCGCTCTCGCTCGCCCCGGCCGGCGACTCAAGGGCATCTCCGGTTTCGACATTCCTTCCGGTGTGATCTTCGATACCGATCGCAAGCGTTTTCTCGTCAAGGCCACGGATCTCGGTGCCGACCGGGCCGAGCTCACGGTGGAGTCCCTGGGCAGAGTGAATCGATTGCATCATCGTGGTGTCGCCGAGTATGCCAGGGAAGGCGAAGTAATAACCCTGCCTCCTGAGCTCCAGACCCGCATCCCGGCTCGTTTCGACCCATCTCTCATCGAATCGCCGGAGCTCGATCCGCCTCATCGGGATCATATCTATTCCAACTGGATGTTCCACGGACCTCTCTTCCAGGGGATCGAGTCCATCGACAGGCTCGGACCAAGGGGCGTGGCAGGTGCCGTCACCGGCAGGGCTCCCGGGCTATGCCTGCGGGATCCTCTCAGGGACAGATGGATCATGGACCCGATTCTCTTCGACTGCTCGATGCAGCTAGGAGCAGTCTGGGTGCGCTTCTACTCCGATATCACCTGCTTGCCTACCGGTTTCAAGCAACTGCATCTTCTCAGACCATGCCCGCAAGATAGCGCTTATGTCCATGTCTTCCTCCCCACCGATGTCTTCGATGGCGAGGTCGTCTGCGACCTGGCCATCTATGATAGCGACCGAGAGCTATCGGTCTTGGTGGAAGGCCTGACCGGGGTGGGAAGCAAGTCCTTCAATCGTTTTGCCTCTGTCGGAAAGACTGTTTGAATGTCCTATCTCGAGAGCCTCTTCGAAGAAGGGTTGGCAATAGGCGTCGTCGGGCTCTACCACGGTGACGCCTCCGGGCACGGTCTTTCCGCCTGTGCTCTGGAGTTGCTGGCCGGGACCCGTGGTCAGCACGAGCCCGAGCTTGATATTGATACAGACGGAATAGTCGAGGACCTCGAAAGATTTGCCGGGGAGATCCTGGTGGTCTCAACCGAGCGGAATCTAAGAGGGGCTCTGGAGCAAGCCTGCGAGGCCCTGGTCAGTGGCCGAGCCGCCACCGTTCTCCTTGTCCAGGCGCCCTATGCTATTGCCCTGCGGGTGAAGGGTGAGCCTGCCTATGCCCTTATCGGTGCGCCGGTGAATCGCGATATTGAAACCGGTTATCTTATTCTGTCTCAGCCTGATTCTGAGACGCCAACCAGTAAAGATTGCGGATTGAGAGTGGTGGAGCCTGGTCGCGGCCTCGCGGATCTCTTCGAGGCGATTCTCGCCATTCATATGAAACTCATGTTCGCCTCGCATGTCCCCTTGACTGAGGAGCTTTCCGGTTATGGTGCTTTTGTCGTGGAGACCTCGAGACCGTGGATCCATCCTGTCTATCAAAATCCGGATTTACCGCGAATCGCCAGGCTGGTTACCGAGGATCTCGATCTTTATCTCATAGAGGATACCGGACCCCAGCCCGCCCGGGTGAGCTTGCCCTGGCCCAGCGAAGTCTTTCTGCTTGGAGCAAGCAGTCGGGAAGAGCTTCTCGAGAATCTCGAGCTCACCGGTGTTCTGGTGGAGCTCGGTCTTTCCGCGAACCTTCCTTCCCTGGCCTGTGCTCTCAACTGTCTCTATCTTCCCGAGGACTGCTCCTGCAGGCTGGCAATAGTAGCCGAGGGCAGGGATGATCTGCTCAACAAGATCGCCTCCTGCCGCGAACGCCTCGAGAACGGGGAGAGCTCTTTCTGCGATCCTCAGAAGGGAATCTATATGACCGGGAGCGGGACGGCCATCGAAGGGGGAATGGCTTTCATGCTGCCCGGTCTGGGCTCGGCCTATACGGGCATGATGGGCGATCTCTGCATGCATCTTCCCGAGATCAGGGAGGTCTTCGATTTCGTCGATCAAGTTTGCCGCTCCGTAGGAGCCGAGGAAGCTCCCAGCCGGCGGATCTTTCCCGCCGAGGCCGGTGCTCGAGGCGACACCGCTTCTCTTGCCGCAGCCGAGTACGCAGTGGTGGCAGTGCTCATGGCCGAGCATGCCATCTTCAATCTGCTCAATCATCTTGGTATCACCCCTGATGCACTGCTCGGTTTCAGCACCGGCGAGTTCGGCGTCTATACGATGAACGGCTGTATCGATGTCGTCGAAGCGGCGCCGCTCTTCTACAGGCTGAGCACCGAGGCGGCTCGATCAATACCGCGGTCCATTGCCGACGATTTGAAAACCATGAGCGTGTTCGCTTCCAGGGAAAAAGTGATGTCTCTGGTGGAGACTCTCGAGCTCCCTGTATATCTCACCGCCGATCTGGCGCCGGAGCAGACCATCGTCACCGGCTCTGCCGACGCTATAGAGACACTGGCGGCCGGGCTTTCCGGAGCCGGTATGGCGAGCCATGTGCTCTCGGTCTCGATCCCCTACCATACCAGCGCCGTCGATGGTGTCATCGAGGATGGCATAGCGGACAAGGTCCTGCGTTCCCTGAATTTCTCCACCTGTGTCACCGAGTCCTGGCTCTGCTCCCTGGCTGGCGCGGCGCCGGGAGAGCCCCAGACCATTCTCGCGGCCCTCACCGGTCTGCTTCAAAGACCGATTCTCTACCGCCAGACGATTGAGCGCATGTATGAAAGCGGCGTACGATTCTTCATCGAGGTGGGTCCCCAGGGCGTGCTTTCCTCGCAGGTCAAGCAGATCCTGGGCGGGCGCCAGGCAGTAGCAGCTTCTTCCAATCTTTCCCGGCGTCATGGCATAACCCAGATTAATCATCTCATCGCTGAGCTTTTCAGTCACGGGCGACATATGAATCTCGACTATCTCTATGCCGACCGGGGCGTGGTGCCTCTGGAGAATCTCTCCGGCGAGCATGCGCATCGGGATCATGGCGATTCCTGCTGTCAGCCGGATCTGGCAGGAGAGGCGATTCTGGGCAATTTCATGCGCGATATCACCGATCTCAACCAGGAGATGATCGATTCCGAGCTCGAGATCTTGAGTGCTTATTTCGCCACTGTGGCGGAGCAGGAAGCGGAAGCCCAGCTCGTCTATCTGGAAGGAAGACGATCCTATCTGCTGGAGCACAGCGGCACCGCCGGTATGGTCCTTACCTTTATCGATGAAAGCCGCGTTCTGGAGCCCGACTCCGATGTCCTCACCGAGACCGAGCTTAAAGAGCTCAGCCAGCGCTTCCGGGATTCAGGAAGGCGCAAGCAGTGGATCATGGGCCGGCTGGCAGCCAAGGATGCTGTCCGGGTAGCTCTGGATGATGCCGAGCTCACTTATGATCAGATCGAGATCAATGCCGGAGAAGACGGAATTCCCCGGGTCGCTCTCAGGAACAGACCCGGAGTGGAGCCGCCTCTCATCTCGATCGCCCATGCCGGCGCGGCTGCCTGCGCCCTGGCTGTGCCTCCCACCGGGAGCGGGCGTCCGGGTATCGATATGGAGAATCTACGCTCGATGGATCAGGGCATGAGCGAGCTGGTGTTGAGCAGTGCCGAGGCGGAGCTCGTAGAGGCATCGTCCTGCAGGGATCTGGATTTTCTGCGGTTGTGGACAGCCAAGGAAGCCGCCTTCAAAGCTGTCGGAGGCACCGGGGTTCGTCAGTTCGAGAGCACCGGCGCCATCGAGTCGGACAGGATCAGGCTTTCTTATTCAGGAGACAAGGTCCTCGAGGCGATCAGCCTGAAGACCGGCGACTATCTAATCGCTCTTGTAGTGCCTCAATAAGAGGAAGATACTCAGTAAGCGCCCACGTAAGGACCGGCTCCGCCACCGGCAATCGATACCGGTGCGTCAAGCTGGACCTGTACCGGGGTGCCGCTCTGGATAGTGACGTCCCGCCCGGTTCTGAGAAGCAAGCTGGATGCCAGACCGACACCGCCGCCGATGGCAGTGCCCGACCAGGCTCCTCTTCCGGCTCCCCGACCGCCGCCGGCAATAGCACCGACTGCGGTGCCGAGTGCGGCGCCGAGACCGGCACCGGCTGCGCCTCTCACGCCAGCCTGAACAGTCTTGCGCTTCCATGTCTCGCCACGCATCTGACCGTTGTCGTTCTCGTCATATTTGCCGACCCCACCGACCATGTGGGCGCTTATCGGAGTCTCGGTCCCGTCCGGGGTACGCAGCCGGTTGAACTCGATAGCCAGAGCGCCTGCCAGACCGAGGCGGCGACCTTCTTTCGATTCGGTGACCTGACCGAGGAGCACCGAGCCCACGGGAATCTGCGAGTCACCCACGATTATCGGCTGAGATATATTCGCCTGGATGACGTCTCCGGACTTGGCCACCTGGCTGGAGATGCTGGTGGTCAGGGTGGCATTGAGGACGAGTCCGGCAGGGGCGAAGACTACCCGACCGCTGCGGTAACCGCGCGGTGGCGGGTTGTAACCCGTCTGACCGGCATAACCTGGCTGAGGCTGACCGCCATAAGCTGCCTGACCGCCATATCCGTTATAGCCGCCGCCGGGAGCATTATTGTTGAAATTGGCCTGGCCGTTGTATTGCTGCTGAGGGGGTCCCTGATACTGGGTGTTGCCGGCATAGACCTCGCTCTGCGGTGGGGCGGCGGCCACCGGCGGAGGTGCTGTATTGCTGTATTCACCGGTAAGATGGGAGACATAGCTCTGGACGCTGTTTTGATCGCGCAGAGAGTTGCGCAGGCTGTCAGCCCAACGCTCGGCTAGAACCGCCGGGGACGTGCCGGCAGACTTGGCGCTGTCACCGTCCACAGTGATCACCTGATAGCCGCCCAGGGTAATGACGGGCAGACCTTTTACATAGGTGATATTGACCGCCGACGGACCTCTGTCCTTGGAGGCCACCAGGGCATTGTCGAGATTCTGCTGGACGATCTCGGCGCGCTTTTCCGGAGACGCTGCTCCGGAACCGGACACATTGGTCATGACCGCCTGACCTGCAAGTCTCACAGTGCTGTCCGCTGCCAGTACCATATTTGGTGACAGGTAGAGGGCCTGGCTCAAAACGATGGCGCCAGCCAGGACACGTCCTTTGATTGTAAAAGTTGGTTTAGAGTTCATCTTCCTGTTTCCTGGTTCGATCCGGGTTTTAAATGATGATATAGACTTGAAAAGTCTAGCAAGTGTTCCCGCCCAGGTTGTTGAGAGATTTCTGAGAGATTTTTGAGAGACAGGCCGGGTCGGGGATCGGCACAGCTTCCAGAGCTCGATAGTGGTCAAGATAGCAGGACGGCTCTCAAGTGGCACCGAAAAACCTTAAAAGTTTTTACTTTTCTCATTATAGAGCATCAAAGGGATGGAAGCGATAGCCAAAGACCAGTCTGGGACAGGATTTTACGGTATCAAGGGTAAAAATGCCCTGATCACCGGAGCAAGCAGGGGCATCGGATATGCAGTGGCCATCGAGCTTGCCGCTCATGGCGTCAATTGCGCTCTCCTGTCCCGTTCCCAGGAGCCTCTCCAGAGTCTGGCTCAGAAGCTGCGATCCGGAGGGGTGAGGGCGGAAGTCATCGCTTGCGACCTTGGCGACAAAGATACTCTTACAGTCATCGAAAGCAGGCTGCCGGCTGACTTCGGCATCGACATCCTGGTCAATAATGCCGGGATCTACGGCACAGCCAGTGTCGATTCGGACGAGGACGCCAGTCTCTGGACCGCCACCATCGAGACCAATCTTTCGATGCCTTACAGGCTGGCCAGATATTTCGGTGCTTTGATGAAAAAGTCCGGCTGGGGCCGGCTGATCAATGTCTCTTCCATTTCGGGTCAGAAAGGCGAATGTTTCGGAGCCGCTTATTCAGCCTCGAAATTCGGGCTCATCGGTCTGACCCAGTCCCTGGCCCTGGAGCTGGCCTCGTCCGGAGTGACGGTCAATGCCGTCTGCCCGGGCTGGGTCGATACCGATATGGCGGTCTCCCAGATAAACGACCCGGACTGGTGTAAGCTCAATGGTATAGAGCCAGAGCATTCCATGGAGTTGACCAGGTTGTCGGTGCCCCAGGAGCGATTGATCGAGCCCGCCGAGGTCGCCTCGTTGATAGCCTATCTAGCCTCGAATCAGGCCCGGGGAATCACCGGACAGGCGATTAATATTTGTGGAGGACTTTCGATCACATGAGCGCTAATCAGCTCTGGACAAGGGCTAAAGAAAAGAGCGTCTGGAGCCGAGAGAGCAGGGACGGTCTCGATCTGCTCTTTTCGCCGCTACTTGTCAGGCAGACTGGTCTGACCCATGCTTTCACCACCAGGCTCGGAGGCGAGACCCGGGATCCATACAAGTCTTTCAACCTGGGCAGGCACGTCGAGGACGGCGATCTGCGAAACGACGCCCTGGCTAACCGCCGAAAGCTCTGTCAGACCCTGGCATTGAGTTTCGATCGTCTGATAGTCCCGGGTCAGGTGCACTCGCGAAACGTAGTCATAGTCGAAGACAGAGAGGAAGGCGCCAGCCTCGACCGGGTGGACGGGCTCACCACTGCCAGCCGGGATGTGCCGATGCTCCTTCATTTCGCGGATTGTGTCCCGGTCATTGTTTTCGATCCGGGCAAGGGAGTAGCCGGTATCTTTCATGCCGGCTGGCGCGGTACGGCGCAGTCCATAGTCGCGCACGGGGTTTCGATCATGAAGGAGCGCTTCGGTTGCTCCCCGGGCTCTATGGTGGCGGCGGTCGGTCCTGCCATCGGAAGCTGCTGTTATCCCACCGGTGAAGAAGTGGTCAGGAGCCTCGAAGAGACTGCCGAGGGGGCCGGGCATCTGATCGAGAGCCGGGAAGGCAAGCAATTTCCCGATCTCAAGGCTATCAATGCCCTGCAACTGCTGGCTGCCGGGGTAGGTGCCGTGGACGTCTCGGACTCCTGCACAGCCTGCAATCCGGACGTCTTCTACTCCCACCGCCAGTCCGGGGGTATCACCGGGCGCCAGGGGGCGGTCGCATGCATTATCTAGTATATTTTTAGAAGTGACTGTATACAAGTCCGACCGGATCTGGGGTGCAAGTGTCAACAGCCGCCAGGAATAAGGGAGCCTTTCAACGGGCGCGTCGAAGATCGGCTCTAATCATGCTCGTAGTGTTCTCGAGCACATTCCCGTACCTGCCGATTTATGCCCAGTCTCAGAATCAGAATCAGGCTCAGGACGATTTTTTCAAGGATCCTAAGAAGGGTTATTTCAACCAGGAACTCGTCAACTATGGAAGCAAAGACGGGCTCTCCAGCCTGAATCGGACCGCCGAGCAGGTCCGTATCCCCCGCCCTGGTGAGGGAGCGAAAGCGGAGTCGGATCTCAACAAGCGCGCTTCCATGCCGCCGGTGGCTCCCAATTTCAAGAAGAGTAATGCACCGAATACGGTGCCGGCGCCTCCTGCCGGCGAGTCTCCTACCCGCGAGTCTCCTACCCGCATCGGTCGCCCCGGCTCTCCGCCTGCCAAGCCTGCGTTACAGACCAAACAAGCACCGGCCAAGCCGGTGCCGAAGACCAGGCCTGCTCAGCCGGTCGGTGCCGTGGCTGTTCCCCGCCTGCTCAACGGCCAGCCCGGACCGGCTCCTGCGGTGAAGCAGAGCGAGGCACCGCCTTCGCCTCCGCCTCAACCTCAACCTGTGAAGACAAGCTCGACCGGCAGCACGGACGGATACCCGGCAGTGGGCCAGCTGGAGGAGCTGACTTTCGGTGTCACAAGAGCCGATTCTCCCATCGCGGATCGGCTCACCGGTCTCGAAAATGCCGTCTTCGCTCACACTTATCCGGATGACTCGCTTTTCGATCGAACCGAGCGACTCAAGAGAACCCTTCTGGGAGAAAGCACCGCCGCCGGCAGTGCCGCTAATCCCTATTATGAAACAGACCCCAATCAGCCGGCCTGGTTGGATGATCCCCTTGCCGCTCAGAGCGAGGATCAGGAGCTGGCTTATCTCGACGAGTTGGCCTCCCGCCCGGAGAACCGCGAAGCTGTTCCTTCCAATGTGATCGCCGAGTTCGTCCTCGAGCTTTTCAATCTCGAACGCCGCAAGCGCAATATGCCGCCCCTGGAAAATGACGAGCTCATTCAGAAAATGGCTGACGAGCAGATGGCGGACATGCAGGGGCGAGGCGCCATATCTCATCTCGATAGCCAGGGTGCCAATCCCGACAGGCGTTATACGCTGCTGGGCGGCACCAATGCCATCACCGAGAGTCTGGTGTCCGTGAATACCGCCGATCTGGGCAGCTCCCGCATAACCAAGGCGGCGGCGGCTCTCATGATCAAAAACATGCTCAAGCGTCAGGATGACAGGGAGGCGCTCCTGGCACCGGAGTCCACTCACGTAGCCACTTCCATGGGTGCCACCGGGGACGGCACCAGGATCTTCGGCTGCACGGTGATTATGACCAGACGAGGCGTTATCCATCCGGTGGCTGAGCAGGTCAAGGTCGGCGAGAAGATCGATGTGGAAGGCGAGGTCTTCCAGCCCTACAAATTCGATCGCATTACCGTTGCCTGGGAGTCCCTCGAGGATGCGCCGGTAGCGGAGGATCCTGGCGGTGACGAGGCATTGCCTTATTTCCCGCCACTGGATTATGTCGCCTACCGGGAGAAATCCGAAAAGGACTATTCCAAGGCGATTACAGCTCTGAAAGCCGTGGGCCTGGTGGCGGCCATAGCAGGAGGCATGTTCGTCCCGCCGGTGGCCCTGGCAGCGCCTCTCATTATCATGGCCGGTCCGGATCCTACCGAGGCCAAGCCTCAGTCGGACATACCGATACACGGCGGTATCAAAGTGCACGGCAATTCATTTACCGGGCATGTTCCCCTGAACAATGACAGTCAGGAAGGGCTCTACTATCTGACCGTCTGGGGAACCCTGGGAGACGGCGCCCGTCCTGTGGCTATCAGCCGGAGAATAGTAATTGCCCGTAATCACGATAAGGACGATGACGACGATAAAGACGACAAGAAAGACAAAAGTGATTCGGACGAAAAAATTGAGTACACTAAAGAGGGCGACGGCGACAAAAAGATAGAAGCTAACGATGCAGATTCGGACAAAGACCTGGAGAAAGACGGCGG
>JAGQHH010000094.1 GCA_020431945.1 Cyanobacteria bacterium HKST-UBA02
GCCTGGATCTGCACGCCTGGGCGGAAGTCTATATTCCCGGGGCCGGCTGGGTAGGGCTTGATGGCACCAGTGGACTGCTCTGCGGTGAAGGGCATATTCCCCTCGCCTGTGCTGTCAATCCCGAGCATGCCGCCGCCATCACCGGCACCGCCAGCAGTGCGGCATCCAGGTTCGAGGTATTTTCGGAAGCTGTGCGTCTGGGCTCCGAAGTGGAGCCGGAGCGACCCTACACCGATTCCGACTGGAAGCGCATTCTCGAGGCCGGTGGCGTTGCCGACGGCAAGCTCCAGAGCCTCGGGGTCACCCTCACCTGCGGGGCCGAGCCCACCTGGACCACCGACGATATGTCCCCGGCTCCCGAGTGGTCGATAGCGGCTCTGGGCGAGGCCAAGTGGGAGAAAGCCACCGGTCTGTTCGCCGGTCTTGCCAGATGTTTCGGCGAAGGCGTCCTGCCGGTGGTGGGAACCGGCAAGTTCTATCCCGGTGAGAGCGCCCCGCGCTGGGCTCTAACTCTTGTCTGGAGACAGGACGGCGAGCCCATCTGGATGAATCAAGATCTGATCGACTGGAGTCTGGCAGATTCCGGTGCCAGTTCCAGTTCCAGCTCCGGTCCGGACTCCAGAGAGAATCTCGAGAGTTGCCGGGAATTCGGCCGCCTGCTCTGCCGGCGCCTGGGAGTGGACGATCATCTCATTGCCGGTTATGAAGATCCCTGCTCTCTGGCTATCGCCGAAGCGAACCTTCCCGAGGATGTCGAGCTCGAGGAGCTTCTCAAAAGCGGAGATCTCACCAACGAAGACGAGAGACGCCGTCTTGCCAGAGTTTTAGAAGGCGGAGTCGGCACCGTGGTCGGTTTTTGCTTGCCCCTGGCCCGGGGCGAGAGCGGATGGACCTCGGGGGACTGGTCTTTCCGGCGCCAGAAGATGTATCTTGTTCCCGGAGACAGCCCCATGGGTCTGCGCCTGCCTCTCGATCGCATCTTGAGCAATGCCGAGGCGGTCTTCCCGAGCGATCCTTCCCTGGTGACGGGCAAGCTCCCGAGCAAACGAAGATCAGGCACCACCACCGGTGCGACTCTCAAGAGTCTCGAGGCTCGTCCGGAGCCCCCGAAGACGGCCCTCTGTCTGGAGCCCCGGGCCGAAGGCGTCGGCATCTTCGTGCCGCCCCTGGGCAGTGTCGATGACTATCTCGAGCTCATGGGTCTGGTGGAGGATGTGGCGGCAGAGTCAGGCATAAAGGTCCGCATCGAAGGCTATCCCCCGGATCCCGATCCGCGCCTGCGCAGTCTGAGCGTCACTCCTGATCCCGGTGTGGTGGAAGTGAATATGCCTGTCTGCCACAGTCTCAGGGAATACGCCCGGGCTCTGGCCCTTGTAGCCGAGACCGCTTCGGTGTCCGGTCTGGCTACCGAGAAATACCAGCTCGACGGTCGCATAATCGGCACCGGGGGTGGTCACCATATCACTCTGGGTGGACCGACACCGCTTCAGAGCCCTTTCATCAAAGAGCCTCATCTGCTTGCCAGTATCGTTCGCTATTTCCAGAATCATCCGAGCCTGTCATATCTATTCACCGGGCTTTTCGTCGGTCCCTGCTCCCAGGCCCCTCGCATCGACGAAGCTCGTCTGGACAGTCTCTACGAGCTGGAGTTGGCCCTCCAGCAGTTCCCGGCTCCTGGAGAGGCGGCGCCGCCCTGGATAGCAGACCGCTTGCTCCGCCATATTCTCGCCGACATGACCGGCAACACCCACCGGGCTGAGATCTGTATAGACAAGCTCTATAATCCCGACATCGCCACCGGGAGGCTCGGGCTCATCGAGTTTCGCGCTTTCGAGATGCCTTTCCATTACCGCATGGCGGTGGTGGAGATGCTCCTTCTGAGAGCCCTGGTTACCATGTTCGCCGAGCGGCCCTTCGCCGGCAAGCCAATCCGCTGGGGCACGGCGCTGCACGATAAGTTCATGCTCCCGCATTATCTCTACGAGGATCTCAGAGACGTCCTGAGCGATCTGAGAAGCCAGGGTCTCGAGCTCGAGCTGGAATGGTTCCGTCCCATGCTCGAATTTCGCTTTCCGGTGGTGGGCAGATTGCAGGCGGAGCAGGTGGGGCTCGAGCTCAGGGTCGCCCACGAGCCCTGGCACGTGCTCACCGAGATCCCCGGTATGTCCAATCTCTCGCGGCCGGTGGACTCTTCCATGGAGCGCATTCAGGTGCGCGTCACCAACTGGATCGACAATCGTCATGTCGCCATCGTCAATGGTGTGGAGATCCCGATGAGCCGTACCGCCACAGCAGGCGAATACATCGCCGGAGTGCGCTTCCGGGCCTGGCGCCCGCCTGCCTGCCTGCAGCCCAATATCAATGTGCACCATCCTCTCAAGTTCGAGCTGGTGGATACCTGGTCCCGGCGTTCTCTGGGTGCCTGCCAGTATTATGTGGTGCATCCCGAGGGGCGTTATTACGAAGAGATGCCTCTCACCAGGCTGGAAGCGCGAGCCCGGACGGCAAGCCGCTTTTCCCTGGGGGACCATACTCCCTGGCCGGTGGATTATCTAAGCGCCGAGCCTTATCCCGAGCATCCGATCACACTCGATCTGCGTCGTTATATCAAAGACTGAGGGAAGCAATGGAAATTCTCTGGACACCCTGGCGTTACAGCTATATCGTCGGCGAAGAGCGTCCCCCGGGCTGCATATTCTGCGGTTTGCCCGAGCAGGGCGACGATCGAGAGACTCTGATTCTTCATCGCGGCAGTCTCAACTATGTGATCATGAATCTCTTCCCCTACAGCAACGGTCATCTGATGGTGGTGCCTTTCGTGCACGAGCCCGATTTGAAGACCCTCGACGACGATGCCACCGCCGAGATGATGAAACTGGCCAAAAGAGTGCAGGGGGTGCTGGAGAGCGAGTACAATCCGGACGGCTTCAATATCGGCTGGAATCTCGGCAAATGTGCCGGAGCCGGCGTAGCCGGTCATGTGCACCTTCACATAGTGCCGCGCTGGAGCGGCGACGCTGGCTTCATGACGGTGATCGGCGAGACCCGCATCGTGCCCGAGGATCTGATGGCCACCTATGACAGGCTCAAAAAGCACTTTTGATTATTGTCCGAAGTCTATATAGCTTGTCGGAACATGATCCGTCAGCCAGACTCCATTGTCGCTCAGGAAGAACTCATAGCCGTCCCGGTGCATGGCCCCGGCGTCTATGGTCAGGATCACGGGCTTGCCGTGACGGCTCCCGACAGCGCGGGCGGTATCAGGTGACGCCGTCATATGGACATGGTGCCGATCTCTTTTGATCAGTCCCTGATCCTCGATGGCTTTCTGAAAGCGGCTGGCTGTCCCGTGGTAGAGCACATCCGGAGGGACGCAGGGCTTGTACCCCAGGGCGATATCCAGGCTGTGCCCCTGGCTCGCTCGGATGCGCCGGCCGTCCTCGCTTATGGCGAAGCGTTTCTTGTCGTTGGTTCGGACAATCTCCATGAGGGTGTCCCGGGACAGGGGGCGCCTGTGACGGGCGAGAGCCTCCAGAAGGATATCGATTTCTACCCAGCCCGAGTCTTCGAGGCGCAGACCGATCGTCTCGGGCTTGTGCCGGAGAATCAGAGAAAGGAATTTCGAGTCTTTGACAAGATCGCTCATTCAACGCAGATAGAGGCTGGGCTCTTCCACTTCGATTATCTCCGAGGGGATCTCGGGATCGAAGAAGTCGCTGTGGACGATTCCGCAAACATCGCTCATAGAGTCGACTATATAAGTGAGCTCGTTGTGTATGCCCTTCTCCAGGGTCTCCTGGGTGCTGGTGCTGTTGATATATTTGATCACTTTGTTCAGCGCCTGACGGGACTTGAAGGTTTCATCAGGATCGTGGTGCGGTCTTATCCGGCGCATGAATTTGTCCGCTCGTTCCAGGCAATAGAGGACCGATCGGGGGAAATGCCGGTTGCGGACAAGAAAGTCGAAAACTGCAGGGCCTGTGATACCGTGCCTGGAGCGTTTCAGAAATGCGTCCTGGGCGGAGCAGGAGCGCAGGAGCGCCAGCCATTGCGCTACTTCTATGGGGCTCTCGATATCCATGCGAGTGGGCCCGATGGCATGATATTTGACGTCGAGAATACGGGCTATCTGTCCGGCACGCTCGAGCTGCATACCGAGCTGCATGAAGTCGAAGGGAGTCTCGTGGGACTGGGTGTTGTAGGCGACGCCATGAATGGCATTGATCTCGGTGATGATCGTTTTGTAGAAACGATCTCTGTCGCTCTTATATAGACGCTTCCCCTGTCCGGAAGAGAGCCAGTGCCAGAGGGCGTTTATCGTTTCCCACATCTCCAGGCTTATGACTTCGCGGATGGTGCGGGCATTTTCTCGCGCCCAGAAGAGGGAGTTGCGGATCGAGACCTGGTTGTCCTTGTCCCAGGTGAGATAGCGTTGCACCGTGTCGCCGTCCCGGCGCTCGCTTTCTTCGAAACGCTCGCTGAAGGCTTCGCGCTCGCCGGCGACGATAATGAGAGGGTACCAGCGCTCGATGGCGGGCAGGTTGACATCGAGGATGAAAGAGCGATTGACCTGAAGAAGATGGGCAGTGCTCTCGGCGCGCTCGAGCTGGCGCAGCATCCAGAAGCAGCTTTCTGCTACCCGTGAGATCATAGCTCTCCTCCTTCCAGGATCCAGGTATCTTTGGACCCGCCGCCCTGGCTCGAGTTCACCACATAGGAGTTGGGTGCCAGGGCTACCCTGGTGAGCCCGCCGGGCAGGACACGAGTGGTCTGCCCGCTGATGATATAAGGACGCAGATCGACCCGGCGCGGTGCGGTTCCCGTCTTTGTCCAGGTCGGGCAAGTGGAGAGCTCCACCAGGGGCTGAGCGATATAGCCCCGGGGATTGTCCCTGATCTGCCGGGCGAAGTCCTCGCGCTCTTTCTTGTTCGAGCGCGGTCCGATGAGCATACCGTAGCCGCCGGAAGCGTCCACGGCTTTGACCACGAGATCTTTGATGTTATCGAGAACATACTGGCATTCATTGTCGCGCCCGCATATATAGGTCGGCACCTGGCCGAGTATCGGGTCTTCGTTCAGGTAATAGCGGATCATGTCGGGCACGAAGGGATAGACTGCCTTGTCGTCGGCGACGCCGTTGCCGATGGCGTTCATCAGCGTCACGTTGCCGGCGGCCCAGGCACCGACGATGCCGGGCACACCCAGGAGGCTGTCCTTGCGGAAGACCAGGGGATCGATGAAACTGTCGTCGATGCGCCGGTAGATTACATGGACCCGGCTCGGTCCCCTGGTGGTTTTGACATAAACCTTCTGATTGTGGACGAAGAGATCGGTTCCCTGCACAAGTTCGACACCCATTTTGCGAGCCAGGAAGCTGTGCTCGAAATAGGCGGAGTTGTAGGCACCGGGGGTGAGCACCACCATCCTGGTGCTGTCCGGGTCCACCGGAGACAGCTCGGTGAGCGCATCACGGAGCCAGTGCGGGTATTCTTCCACGGAACGCACCCGGGCCCGGGCGAAAACCCTGGGAAAAACTCTTTTCATGATTGCCCGATTCTCGAGCACATAGGAGACTCCGGAGGGGGTGCGGAGATTGTCCTCGAGAACCACGAACTCGCCGTCCGGTCCTCGCACCAGGTCGATTCCGGCGATGTGGACATAGACTCCCCCGATGGGCATCAGACCTTCTACTTCGGGAATATAGCCGCTGGAGCCCTCGATAATGTAGGAAGGGACTTTCTTGTCTTTGAGGATTTTTCGGTCGTGATAGATGTCTTTGAGAAAGATATTGAGTGCCTGGATCCTCTGGATCAGCCCGCGCTCGACCTTCTGCCAGTCGTTAAAGGATACTACGCGCGGTATCATATCGAAGGGAAAGATTTTTTCGACGCCGAGATTGTCCGAATAAACAGAGAAGGTTATTCCTCCGAGCATGAATGCCTCGTCAGCCAGCTTCTGCCTGAGGCGAAACTCGCCCTCGCCCAGATCGTCGAGCAGGCGCGTGACATTGGCCAGGGTCGGCCTGGGACTGCCGGGTGCGTCGAAATATTCGTCGTAGGTCCCGGCCAGGGGACGATATTGCGACAAGAGTGGTCTCACTCGTCTGAGCTTCTGAGTGGTCATTGCACCTGTTCTGTTCGGAAAGTTCAATTGTAGCGCATCGGTGTTCGAATTCGTCGAATGATTTACAATCGGGGGACCGGCGCCGGATAGTTTTCTCGTAGCTGAAATAGCCGACGATCATCCACGATCGTGATTTCCGTGGTGGTATCAAAAGCGATACCAGTGTTTGTCCTTTCATTTCTCCGGACTTAATATTGAGTCCCGAGAAGAGTGACAGGATCGTATTTTCGAGCTATAATGAACATCTCATCGCAAACAGGCGATGCTTCGCGGTGCAGGCCCCGACAAATTTTGTGGGTCGCGAAGCGGGTCAGATGCAGGGTGCTCGCAATCGAGCCGACCGTAGATTTAAATCGTTCAGGTTACCAGGAGAGTTATGACAGACGCTAATTTCATCGATATCACGAACCAACATGGAACCCCGGTGGCGAGATTGACTCTGCCGGAAGAATGGGAGAAAGGAGCGAAGCCGCCCCGCCCAGGCTATTTGTGGATATCGAAGTTTTTCGTGTCGCCAAGAGACCCCCGGGTCGGTATCGGAGTGAGAGCTCCTGCCAAGAAGACTTATCACTATCTCTCCGCCCGGGAGAATCCTTTCCTCTCGCTTCTCAGACGTCCGGGACATGAATTGAGCGAAGAAGAATTTCTCAGTATCCATCTTCTTCTCGAGCAGGTCGGCTGGCCCGGTCGCTTCAAGAAGGACTGGGCGAAGACAGTCAGTTACGAGCACGGAACTGTCTTGAGAGTCCAGGGTCTCTGGAGCCAGGAGAGCGTTTACAGCCAGGGAATGCTGGTGGATACCACTTTCGACAGCGGCAATTATGTCCAGGAGGTCTGGTTCGTGGCGCCGCCTGAGGTCTTCCACGACTATGTCGAGGACGCCGAGGCGATCTTCAACTCGATCAATTTCGATCTGGCCGGCGAGCTCGCTCGCGAGGCCCAGGAAGTCGGCTCCCGCTGAGCACTGTCATTAAAGATCAGTTCACTGTCTCCGAGTACAATCTTCTTTTATTCGGAGAACATCATGCTCAAACGCAAATTGACCGAAGTGGCGGTGGATTCTTTCACCGAGTATCTGGAGGAGAAGCTCGAGCATCTCAAGCAGCTCGATCTTGACAAGGACGGGCAGAAAGATGTGGATCAGATAGTCGAGATCCTCAATCGCTGCGGCGGCGCCCTCAAGGATATGCTCAACACCACGGACTTCTCGAAAATGGCCACCGGACTCGAGCAGATCATCAGCGGCACCGAGCTCATCGGGCGGTCTTTCGATCCAGAGAAGGTCACGGTCATGGGTCGCGAGCTCAAAGACGGCGTCCAGAAGATCGGCGAGCTGGCTCAACTGGGCATCACCGAGATGAAGCACAACCGGGAGCTCCGGGAGCGCTAACGCATGCTGGTGAGATCCTCGCCTTTCCTGATACGTGAGAGGATATCCGCTTCTCGCGCCTGAATCGCCTCGGCTTTCTCGATAATGCTCTCGAGCTCCTCCCGGGAAACCACTACTATCCCGTCCCTGTCTCCGAAGATGATTTCGCCCGGCTTCACCTTCACGCCTCCGCAGCGGATCTCGATCTGATCTTCGCCTGAACGTGCCTTCGTGCCTGCCATGGGTGTTATCCACCGGGAATAGACCGGCAGATCGAGATCTGCGATCGTCCCGGTGTCACGCACTGCTCCATCCACCACCAGACCGGCAAGACCCCGGCGCCGGGCTTCGCTGGCGAAAAGCTCCCCGGCCAGAGCGAGACCTCCCCCGTCACCGTCCACCACCAGGACCTCGCCGGGGAGGCTGTCGCCGAGCGCTTGGATAACACCGAGAAAGTCGTCCTTCACCCTCACTGTCCGCGCTGTCCCGGCCATGATCCGGGCGCCGCTGCGCAAGCGAATCTCCCTTGACATTACCCGGAGCGACCGGTCCGCGTCGCACAGGCAGGGTGTATCCAGAAGGGACAGCCTGTCCAGAATCTCGCGATGTTCCACGATGCCTCCGTAATTGTTCTGGGGTTCTCGTATACTTACAGGAATTTCCTTAGAGTGAGGACTGCTGACGAGATGAATTCATTATTTAAAAGACCCGTGTTGACTGCTCTTCTGGCTATTTCTGTCTCGTCTTTTGTTACGACGGCGGCGGCACCGGTCATGGCAGCTCCGGAGTCCGCAGTGAGCGAGGCGGCGAAGCTGACCAAGAACGATCTCAAGGGTCTCAGCCCCAGCGAATCGTATTTGAAAGTCCATGATTTCATCTTGCAAGCCCAGTCCATAAATGATGTCAAGCCGCTTCTGGCGGCGGATGCGATGAAGAACGACAAAGACATGCCTCCGGAGATGGAAGGCGAGATGTTCAAGCTCATGAAAAGCATGATGAACCCCAGGGTCAAAATCACCTCGGAATCTATAGATGGCGATCAAGCGGTATTGACCGCGGTGCCTCTCGAGCAGAGCGCCATGGACAAGGGCATGAAGGAAGGGCTGGCCAATATGGCTAATATGTTCAAGGACGCTCTCGGCGAAGCCGGTCTCAAGCCCGAAAATGCCAAGGACGCTCGGGAAGAGATCGCTAAGGAGAAGGAAGTCACGACAGGCACCATCACTATGCACAAGGAAGACGGTGTCTGGCTGCAATTGAAAGAGAGCTGGAAAACCACAATCGGTAATAGCTCTGATAGCGACAAGCAGGAAGATAAAGCGCCCGCCGAGGAGGAAAAAGCCACGGATAGCGTCGGTGCCGAGTGATCTGACTGAAAGTGCTCTGTGATCGAAAGCCCGCCCGGCTGGCCATTGCCACCGGGCGGATTTTTATGAAAATCTGGCCGGCAATTGAACTTTTTGCAAGGGGGCACGTATTAGTTAGTGTGTGATTTTTGAGTGACCCGCCATGACTTTTAGATCTAAAGATGGAAAGATGCGATTGAAAGCCCTCCTCTGCCTGATTGTCCTTATCGCCTCCTCGGCGCCGGCTTTTGCCGGGGATACTCCGAACCGGGATCTGGCCAGGCACGTTCTCAATCGTCTTGCCTACGGGCCCAGACCCGGGGACATCGATCGAGTAGCTGCCATGGGGGTGGACGCTTATATAAGTCAGCAGCTCGATCCCGACCGCATCCCCCTGCCCGAGCCACTACAGGGGTTGGTCGAGCGCTCCCCGGCTCTCACCCTGACTCCGGCTCAGCTCTTCCTCAAATACGGGCGGCAGACCGTCATGGCCGCCCAGGGCATTGCTCCCAACGGTAAGAGGTCAGGACAGAAGGCCGATGCTCGGACCATCGCCGAGCGTGAGGAATTGCAGAAGAAAATCCGTCAGAATTTCCAGCAGATGTACGGGCAGATTACCGACGCCAGGTTGATGCGAGCTGTTTATAGCCCCAGGCAGCTCGAGGAGGTGATGACCGAGTTCTGGTTCAATCATTTCAATATCTCTTTCGACAAAGGGCTCGATCATCTCTGGACCGGCGCCTACGAGCAGACCGCTATTCGTCCCCATGCCCTGGGCAAGTTCCGGGATCTGCTCGAGTCCACCAGCCATCATGCCGCCATGCAGTTCTATCTGGACAACTGGCAGAACACCGGTGATGGCGCCCGCAAGCGCGGCAAATTCGCCGGCATCAACGAGAACTATGCCCGGGAGCTCATGGAGCTTCACACCCTGGGAGTAGACGGTGGTTACAGCCAGGCTGACGTGATCGCTCTGGCCCGTATCCTCACGGGTCATGGTATGCAGAATCGCCAGAGTGTCAGAAGGACAGGCATAGGAGTGGAAAGCCCCACAGGCTATTTCTTCGACGCCAGCAGGCATGACAATTCGGACAAGCTCTTTCTCGGTCACACCATCAAGGGGCAGGGCGAGAGAGAGCTTCAAGAAGCTCTCGATATCCTCGCCGCTCATCCATCTACCGCCCGCTTCGTGAGCTATAAGCTCGCCCAGTATTTCGTCAGTGACGAGCCAGACAGCAAGCTGGTGGACAGTGTCGCAGCCTCTTACAAGAAGAGCGGCGGCGACATCAAAGCCATGCTCCGGGTGATCTTCAAGAGCAGTCAGTTTCTCGACAGGAGCAATAGCGGCGTCAAGTTCAAGACGCCATATCGTTATATGATCTCGAGCTTGAGGGCGACCAATGCCACTATCGCTAATACCAAGCCCCTGCTCGGCTTTCTGCGTATGCAGGGGATGCCGCTCTATCAATGCCTGACCCCGGACGGCTACAAATACACTGAGAAGGCCTGGCTCAATCCGGGCGGGCTGCTACAACGGATCGACTTCGCCTCGGCTCTGGGGAGCGGTCATTTCCGGGCGGCTCGACCTCGAGAGCTGGAAGCCGGGACTATTGCCGATATCGTCGGGGTGCAGTCCGGCTCCACGACAATGAGCACCGTGGACGGTGCGCCACCGGCGCTTTCTGTCGCCCTTCTTCTGGGCAGCCCCGAATTCATGAAGTATTAGGAGAAGCAGACGATGAAACGCAGAGACTTCTTGAGAGCATCGGCACTGGCGTCGCTGTCCGCAATTTATCCGGGTCTCTACCCGGGTCTTTCGGGCTGGGCGTATTCTTCGGGTAAAGATTCGCCGGGAAGCAAAAAGCTCGTGGTGATCTTTTTACGTGGTGCTGCCGACGGGCTCAATGTCGTCATACCTTACGGCGACCCGGCGTATTACAATGCTCGCCCCACCATAGCCGTGGCCCGTCCCGGGGAGAAGGACGGTGCCCTCGATCTCGACGGTCATTTCGGTCTCCATCCCGAGCTCGAGCCTCTCATGAAATACTGGCAGGACGGCTCCCTGGCTTTCGTTCATTGCTCGGGCTCGCCGGACCCTACCCGTTCTCATTTCGATGCCCAGGACTATATGGAGACTGGCTGTCCCGGTCAGAAAGTGGTCAGCTCCGGCTGGCTCAATCGGTTGCTGACCGTGCTTCCCAACACCAGATCCTCGATCCGGGCTATCAATGTAGGCTCCACCATGCCGCGTATTCTGCAGGGACCGGTCTCGGTGGCGAGCTTCGCGCCGGCCCGGGCGGGCAGACCATCAGTGGCGGACAGACCCTTTATCTCTTCTGCTTTCGAGAAGATGTACGCAGCCCGTCAAGATTCACTGGGCGTTGCTTTCCGGGAGGGGATGGACAGCCACCGTACTCTGAAGAGCAAATTCGATCAGGAGATGGCGGCTGCCGACAAAGGTGCTCCCCGGGCGGCCAACTTCAAGGGATTCGGATCGCAGCTCGGCAAGCTCTTCGGTGAAGACCGGACCACTCAGGTGGCTTTCGTCGCTCTCGGCGGCTGGGACACCCATGTCAATCAGGGGGCTGGAAAAGGGCAACTCGCCAATCATCTGGGAGTGCTCGGCAAGGGTCTGGCCGATCTTGCTCGTGGTCTCGGTCCCCAGTACAGGGACACCTTGATCCTGGTAGTCTCGGAGTTCGGTCGCACCGTGAACGAGAATGGCAATGGCGGCACCGACCACGGCCATGGTAATGTCATGTTCGTCATGGGCGGCGGAGTAAAGGGAGGCAAAGTCTACGGGCAATGGCAGGGACTCTCGAAAGGAAAGCTTTTCGAAGGTCGAGATCTGCCGGTGACCACGGATTTCCGGTCGGTGATCGGCCAGGCTGCCCACGAGCATATGAGTATCGCTACTGCGGATCTGGGCAAAATATTGCCTGATTTTCAATTGACCGACCGGAGCTATCTTTTCTGAACATGCAGAGTTTCTGCCCCAATCCTGATTGCGCAAGACCTGTGGATCTCCTCGATCTCAGCCAGGACAAGCGCAAACATTTTCGAGGATCCTGCCCGCACTGTCACATGCCGGCAGCTTTTCGCAGCCCCGAAGCGCTGGCGGCCATCGACCGGGAGTATCAACGCAAGGTCTCGGCGGGTACGCTTCGAGGCGGTCCGGCAGACGAAAACCACAGCCCTCCTCTTCGTGTGCTGGTGGAGGATGTTCGCAGCCTCTGGAATGTCGGCTCCATTTTTCGCACCGCAGATGGTGCGGGCTTCGGAACTATCTATCTGTGCGGTATCACCGGCAGCCCTCCCCGGAAAGAGATAGCCAAGGTCAGCCTCGGCGCCGAGGAGACTGTATACTGGGAATACCATCCCAATCCCGTCACCGTGCTCAAGGAGCTGTCCGGTGACGGAGTCCAGATAGTCGGGCTGGAGGTCACGGGCGAGAGTCTCTTGCTCAGCCAGGCGCTTTCGGAAAGGCTCATCGAGACACCGCTCTGCCTGGTCTTAGGAAACGAGGTGTCCGGTCTCTCTCCTCAGGTGATTCATTATTGTCACCGGATCTGCCATCTTCCCATGAAAGGCATGAAAGAGTCCCTGAACGTCGCTGTCGCTTTCGGAATAGCGGCTTATGCCCTGAGCGAGAGCTATTTGAAAGACGCGCCTGTGGCATAGCCCCAGATAATGCCGGTGAGTATGGCTGCATAGACGGCTAGCAGGAGAATCGTGGTGGTGGACTTGTTGTTGCGCCACCGCCAGTAGTGAAAGAGCGTATGGGCCAGGGCCCCGGCAGCGGCAATGAAGAAGCAGAGAAATGGGCTCAAGTGCAGGTCGCTTGCCACGAACCACATAGCCATCCCCGACCAGAGAAAAATATTGGCGACGGCGGAGACCGCCATGGCTACGTGGTAGTCCTTGAGGTCGGTGAAACTGGTATTCGCCCCTTCGATGATCTGGATGCGGACTAGAAGAGAGAGACAGTTGAGCACCGATAGAGCAGCCAGAAAGGCGGCTATACCCTGGGCGTCGGACCAGTTCAGCTCGCTCTTGTAATAGCTCGACCAGGGCACCGCCATGACCACCAGGATCATCAATACAACGCTCAGGCCTGCAGAGAGAGCGTGCCAGATTGTCCTGTCTTCCTCGGGCTTGCTCTCCAGGACCTCACTCGCCTTCTTTGCTGAGGAGGAACTCTTCGGCGGCTATGGCATCGAACTGATTGGTCCTGGTCAGACCTTGCTTGCGAAGCTCCCGGCGGCGCCTGCCTCTGGTCTCTTTCTCGCTTTCCGATTCCTTTTCCGGAAGCTTCTCTGCTTCTTCCTTCCTGGGAAGCCGGTCTATGTGCGACTTCAAATAGGCGACCTGGGGGTTGTCCTCGCCGAGGAGCTTGATCTTGGTTCCCAGGGCTACTTCATAGAGCTTCCTGGCTTTCTCGTACTCGCCGGAGCAGTGATAGAGGAGGGCGAGGTTATGCTCGATGGTTGCCGTATCCAGATGCCTGTGCCCGATAGAGCGGATATACATCTGTAAAAGCCTGGAAAGCACGGGCTCGCCGTATTGATACTTTTCGGAGCCGAAATAGATGCTTGCCAGAAGCTCCAGGGTGAGAGCCTGGCGGCTGTCGTCGGTGGGAAATGTCTCGGCAATGGCCAGAGTTTTAAGGGCGGCTTTCTCAGCTTCGTCTGATTCTCTCGAGGCGATCATGCGCTGGGCACGCCGGAGAAGCTGTTGCCAGAGATCCCCTTCATCCTCTCCCTTCATTTCTCTGCCCGGGAGAAAGTCGTTTCCTTTGGGCAGGGCGCCGACAGTGACTACAACCCGGTAAGCAGCACTGGCCGAAAATGTGGCCGAGAGCTCTTGCAGCTTTTTCAGATCGCCCAGGGGCACCGAGGCTCCATCAGGAAGCTGGGCGCCGATGTGAAGCATCTCGGAGCCGTTGCCGCTCCTGTCGCTTTCAGCCACGATCTCGACGAAGGCTGCGGAGAGCCGGGGCACGATGGTTCGGGCCACGGACATGAACGAATCTAGGGTGCCCTCGGGGCTGCTTGGATCGGATGGCATGGGAGTATATTACCTTCTTGACTATCTTCTAATGCAAGCAAAGGTTTCAGAACGTTAGACTGGGATGATGAGAGATTCGAAGAGATTGATAACGAGTTTCTGGCTGACCGGCTGTCTCCTGGTGTCGTCGGCGGTGCCTGCCTGGAGCGAAGGTTTCCCCGGTTACGGCGATCGCGTCAAATATGCCGACTCGCTTCCTCACTTCAATCTGGGCAATCGTTATCTGGCCAGGGAGTGGTGGGAAAAGGCAGTGGAGAGCTATCACAATGCCATCGCCATCTATCCATATGATGCCGATGTCTACACCAACCTCGGTATCGCCTTTCGCAAGATGAACGATCTGCAAAACGCTGAACGTGCCTACAAGCAGGCCACCGAGCTCAAGAAGGACGACTGGGTTTGCTGGAGCAATCTAGCTAATCTCTATGCCATGAGCGAGCGTTTCAAAGATAGTCTCGATTGCTTCGACCACGCTCTCAAGGCTTCCCCTCCAGCCGAGGAGAAAGAGGCTATTCTGAAGAATATCGACGGTATCAAGAAAATCATGAGAGCAAAAGGACTAGCCCAGGCAATTCGGCCCGGAGCAAAAGCGCCTCCGGCCAAGAGCAAGGCGGGTGCCTCGCCTGGAGCAGTTTCGACAGCTTCTCCAAAGCCGGGACTGGACAGAGCCGCTTATGACAGCTGGCTGGGCAACTGAATCGACGAGCTGAATGACTGGTAGAGAGCTCTCACCAGGGGACCGGGCTTGCCGTCTCCGATGAGCCGGTCGTTGACCCGGACTATCGAGATCAGCTCTTCCGGGGTGCCGGCCAGAAAGAACTCGCCGAGATCATATATCTCCTCTTCTCTAACGCGCACTTCTTCGATGGGGACATCGCTTTTCCTGGCAAGCTCCAGTACCTGTCTCTTGGTAATGCCCGGCAGCACATTGGCGGAAGATGGTGCTACCAGGAGCTTGCCGTCTCTTATGCCGAAAAGCGATGTATGGCTGCCTTCGGTCATATAGCCGTCCCGGTCTATGAAGACCACCTCCAGGCAACCTTTCGAGCGGGCATACTGGGCCGCCATGCAATTGGCTGCCAGGCTGGTGGCCTTGATGTCGTTCCGGCCCCAGCGGATGTCTTTGTGGGTGACCGAGGCTACCCCTGTTTTGCGCTCTTCTCTGTACGGGTCGCTGAAGGGCTGGACATAGATGAGAATGTTGGGGACATAGCTCTCGGGATAATAATGGGTCCTGGCTGCCACTCCTCGTGTGGCCTGTATATAGACCAGGGCGTCCGGAATCCCTGACTGGGCGAGAAGCGCCCGGGCTCTTCTGCCGACCTCCTCGGTATCGACACCTTCGATAGAAAGGGATGCCAGGCTGGTTTTCATACGATCGAGATGATCGTTTATATGAAAGAAATGCCCGCCATATGCCCGGATCACTTCATAGACAGCGTCGCCGAAAAGGAAAGCTCGATCGAGGACCGAGACTCGCACCTCGGCAAGCGGCATGACCTCACCGTTCCAGTCGGCGAGCAGGTCTTTGATCTGGTCTGGTCCATTCTCCGGGCTCATGAGCTCAGCAGAGATAGAGAACGGCGATGACGAGAATCGAATAGGTTACAGCGGCAGGGTAGAAGAGGAGCCAGAAGACATTGCTTCCCCAGTTGTTCTCCTCGCCGTCGCGCCAGTCGCAGTAATAGAGAACGAAGTTGCAGAAGAGGCTCGAGATGGGCCAGCCACAAATACCGGTGAACGCCGCCACAAAAAGAATGATGATCCACGGGTCCAATTAAGTGGTCTCCGTCAGCAACTGCATCTAAACCAAAATTCTAATTATCAAATGTTCAATTTCCAATTCTTGACAACCTGCTCAAATCCTGAGCCTGTGCCCGCTATCGGAGGCGGTGACTGCCATCGCCCCGATGCTAAGGGGGCATCCTGTGCGGCTTTTCGCTTCAAAAGAACCGGAAGTGGAAAGATTTATCACTTGACAACGATCTCTCGAAAGAGTCACAGGCTGGCATCTTAAGATTTTGGAAATGTTTGCCCGGCAGCGCTCAGAATCTCGCTTTCCCTCTCTTTCGACAGACCGGCTTTCAAAGAATCCGGCTCTCTCTCAGCTTCGAACCAGGCGACGGTGTCGGCGATGGTCCCGCTCACCGGTCTGGTCACCAGACCCCGGCTCCTGGCCCGGCTCGAGTCCACCGAATTGATCCCGAAAACTTCATGACCGGGCGGAATCCACAGGGGCATATCGCTCCAGGGCGCCACCGATTCTTTTTCGAGAATCTCTCGCTCGAGCCAGTGAAAGGAAGCGTCGCTGCCGGTCACCTCTCTGGCTGTCTCGAAAAGCTCGCCTGCAGAGAGGGGCTCGTCGGGTCCGGTCGCGTTGAAGACACCGGTCAAGCCCTCTTCCAGCGCCCGGATAATCCAGTCGGACAGGTCTCTGGCATCGATAAACTGAACCGGCTGATTTCTGTCCCCCGGAGCAACTATGGCGCCCCCTCTCTTGATGCGAACCGGCCAGTAAGTAAACCGGTCGGTAGGATCATGGGGACCGACTATGAGACCGGGTCTGACTATCAGGGCTCTGCCCGGCATGGCGTCGAGGAGGACTTTCTCGCAGAGGGCTTTCAGGGGACCATAGTTGCCGCCCTCTATATCTTCCACGGTCTCGTCTTCGAGAACGCCGCAGGGCGCTTCTTCGGTGGTACCTGGCTGGCTGAGGTCGGCATAGACCGAAACGGAAGAGACAAAAACATAGCTTCCCGCCAGGTTCTGGAAGTGCTCTACCGACTGTCTCACGATCCGGGGCACATAACCGCAAGTATCTATGACACAATCGAAGCTTGCATCCCCCAGGGCGTCGGCGAGCCCACCGTCACGGTCTCCGACGATGGTGACGGCTTCCGGAAAGAGACCGGGATTGCTCTTGCCCCGGTTGAAAAGCCTGATATCGTGTCCCCTTTCTCCGGCTGCCGCCACCAGGTGACGGCCGAGAAAGATAGTTCCCCCGATGATGAGAATCTTCATTGCCATATTCTAAAATACTCCCATGACCGATCAAGAAGATGACAGGACAGTCGCCATAAACAACACCGGCAATATGGTCGGGCGGGAGCTCGACGGGCGTTATCGCATCCTCGAGCGGCTTGGCTCGGGTGGCATGGGTACTGTGTTCAAGGCTCTGCATCTGAAGCTCGGGCGCCCTGTGGCTCTCAAGATCCTGCACCCGCATCTGATAGTCGACAGCAAGATTCTTTCGCGCTTCGAAAATGAGATCAACGTCATGAGCGCTCTTGCTCACCCGAACCTGATCACTATCCAGGATGCCGGCAAGACCGATGAGGGCATTCCGTATTTCGTCATGGAATATCTGGAATGCGAGTCCCTGTCCGACCGGCTCAAAGAGGGTCGAATCGAGGCTTCCAGAGCGCTTCCCATCTTCGTCCAGATCGCCGACGCTCTCCAGCATGCTCACGAGAAGGGTGTCATCCATCGCGATCTGAAGCCTGCCAATATTCTTCTGATCAGGCGAAACGAAGGCAGCGAAGCCGGAGGCGACTTCGTCAAGGTCGTCGATCTCGGA
>JAGQHH010000095.1 GCA_020431945.1 Cyanobacteria bacterium HKST-UBA02
CAGGCACTGCTCCGGGCTCATATAATTGGGCGTGCCGAAAACCTCGCCGGTCTGGGTGAGATTGGCCTGGCTCTCCTCGTCGACGATCTTGGCGATCCCGAAGTCCACCAGCTTCGCCGTCTCCTGCCCGCCTTCACCGGGGGAGAGGATGATATTGGCCGGCTTCAGATCGCGGTGCACCACGCCTGCTTCATGGGCATGCTTGAGACCCTCGCAGATCTGAATCATTAACTTCCTTGTGCGAGCAGCGTCCAGCGATGATGCCTTCTTTATGGCATCGGAAAGGGGCATGCCTTCTACGAAATCCATGACGAGATAGGCGCTGCCTTCCTCGTCCACGCCGAATTCCCTGACCGTGGCAATATTGGGGTGGTTGAGCTTGGTGGCGGCTTTCGCTTCTTGCTGGAAACGCATGGTCGCCTTTGCTTTGAACTGACCGGCCTGGACGAGTTTGACAGCGACCAGGCGGTCGAGAAGCAGGTGCTGGGCCTTGTATACGGTGCTCATTCCACCAGCGCCGAGAATCGAGAGGATCTCCAGATGTCCGGCTATGACTTTGCCTACCAGGGGATCGTGCTCCGCTGCTTCGCCGTCATCCATCTGGACAGGCTCGGAGACGAGCTTTATCCTTTCCTTTTCCAATTTTTCTAAGTCTTCACCGCTGCCCACGGTCAGTCCTCAGTCGCTGACAGACCAGATTATTCCCTTCATAGCGAACGTTCAAGCCAGTCCCGAAACTTCGGCTCTCCGGCTTTTGTCACATAGTCAGGCAGGACCGGGCGGTGCTGTGTCCGAATAACCGTCGAAGAGTCGTCCTCCGAAAGGAGTGAGGATCTCTTCGCCGATAGCGATAGTTTCGTCGCTTTGCCCGAGGCGGAAAAGAGAGTCGAAAGCCGATTCGAACCGGGCGCAGAGCCCGGCATCGGCTGCGTCCAGGGCTCTGATGATGGACTTGTGGGAAGCGGACCAGAGACCGTGGGAGCGGAAATAGAAATCGGACAGCTCCTCCAGAAGTCGGGCGCCGGAGGCGTAGAGCTCGCTCCGGCTGCGGGGCTCGCGAATGTCGTCGAGATGATTGGTTATGGAATAGCGTCTGCGGTCCAGCTCGCTCCGGCTCAGGGGGGCAGGACCGGCATCGAGAAAGCGTCGGGCGTCAGCGACTACCGCCCTGGAGAAGTCGTTTTCTTCCGGTAATGCGATGCCGGTGACCACCATATTGGCCAGGAACGGACGTCCTGCCTTGCCGTCCATGGCGCAAAAAAATTGGAACGACTTTCGGTCATGGAGGAAAGTCTCCACGGGCCAGCCTCTGTGAAAAAATGACTTGCGGCTGGCGCTCTCGAGACTGTCGAAAAAGACCACTATGTCGAGGTCCGAGGTGGCGGTGGCCTGGCCGGTGATCACCGACCCCGACAGGAAGAGGACAAGACAGTCCGGGAAATGCTCGCGCTGGATCTCGAGAGCTGCTTCTTCTGGATCTGGTCTGTCCGTCAAAGTCGATTTTCCAAAGTTTATTTCTCGGGGCTGAGGGACACGGCTCTGGTCTCGGAAGCTCCTATGTCAATCGGCGGGGAAATGAATCGCTTCAGAGCCATGGTGCTTCTGTCCCTGGGGTCATACGGCTCGACAAGAAGCACATATCTTCCTGCAGGCACTCTTGCCGAGAGCATATCTTGTCTGACCTCGCCGTGATAAGAGCCTTCATTGTAGCGTGGATTGTCGCTATCTTTACCCAGCCTCAATGCCGAGACAGTGTACAGAAGTTTGCTCTGACAGGGTGGTCTGGCGGTGATCAGCGAATTGTATGGCAGGACGAAGGTCATCTTGCTTAGCTTACCGGGCTCGAGGAGGAGCCTCTGGAAGAGCCGCAGCCCCTTGCCGTCGTTGATGAATAGAGTGCGCTTGCGCTCTGTGATTTTTTCGATGCGGGCAATGCCATCATGGTCGGTATTATGAACGGTGGTGACCTCCTCTCCCTCGACCGGTTTGAAATAGACCATGACGTTCTCCACCGGCTTTTCATCTACTGCTGCCAGAACCCTCACCTCGAGGCCGGTGTGGAACCGTCCGATTTCGTATCGGGCCGAGATCTGTGCCTTTTGCTCGATGGCTGTGGATTCGTCGTCGAAGCCTTCGGTGAGGTTATTGACCTTCACTGCTGTTGCCGGTGAAACTGCCAGCACAAGTGCTGAGAGCAAGGCGCCGGCGAACTTGCGATCGAAGTTGCGATCGAAGTTGCAAGTGAGGGGGTAAATTCGGTTGGGCTTTTTCACGGGCGGGATGCGGTTTGCTCTACTCGAAGATTTTGACACGTGTCACGGGGTCCGTGACAAGGGAAAAGGCGAAACACATGCAGAGCAAGGGCTTCGCCTTCGTTGATAGGTTGATCGCTTGATTGACTTCGAAAAGCGATCTATTTGCCCATGGCTGCGAAGTAAACTGCGCAGGCGTGGTCGAGATATTCGCGCGAGAGGCGCGGCTCGGTCTGCAGGAAGGAGCAGAGGTTGATCACCTGGTCGACGACGTCCCGCGGGTGGCAGCAACGCATGTTGCGTTTGCCGGAGCGGTATTGCGATTCGATCAGGTAGTTGACCGCTTCTTCGTTGTATGGCACGCCGGTGCGCTGGCAGTACTGCAGGAAGATCCACTTGAACTCGTCTTCGGTGGGGCTGGTGATGTTGATCTTGTACGGGATACGTCTCAAGAAGGCTTCGTCGACCAGATCCGAAGGGTTGAGGTTGGTGGAGAATACCAGTAACTGCTCGAAGGGGACTTCCAGCTTTTTACCGGTGTGGAGGGTGAGGTAGTCGACCCGTTTCTCCAGAGGAACGATCCAGCGGTTGAGGAGCGATTTGTGGTCGATCCTCTGTCTGCCAAAGTCATCGATGAGCAGCAGTCCGCAGTTGGACTTGAGCTGGATCGGGGCTTCGTAGAGTTTGGTACCGTAGTCGAACTGGAGCTCGAGCATGTCGATGGTCAATTCACCACCGACCACGACGCAGGGGCGCTGGATGCGGACCCAGCGGTGGTCGTAGTCGCGGGGATAGTTGGCGGCGGAGACAGGCTCGTGGTTGTGGCTGTCATAAACCCGGATGATCTGACCGTCGCACTCTACTGAATAAGGGATGAAGATGTGTCCCTTGAAGGAGCGGACGATACGCTCGGCGATGGAGGTCTTACCGTTGCCGGGTTCTCCGAAGAGGAACATCCCGCGTCCGGAGTTGATGGCCGGACCCACCGAGTTGATGGTGCGGCGGTTGACCATGATGTCCGAGAAGGCGACTTCCAGGTCACGGGGTGTCACCGACTCGCGGCGGATGGTCTGGTATTTGAGAGAGTCTACGTATCTGGACCACGGTACCGGGCAGGGACCCACATAAGCGTTGTGGTCGAAATAAGCCCGGGCTCTGTCCCGACCTTTCTCGGTGGGGGTGTATTCGTAGTCGGCGAGGCCGCCGGATGTACGAACCTCGATGAGGAGCTGCTTCTTCAGAACCTCGAGGATCTCTTCGACGATCTTGAAGGGCAGCATCGTCCGGGACGCGATTTCACGACCCAGGGCGAAGTTGACCATATAGATGTCTTTGAGAATCAGCTCTTCCAGGAAGCCTTCCTTCAGACCCGTTTCTGCAATGGTATTGGGGTACGGCGGCACAAATTCTTGTTGCTGCTGTATGCCTGTAGTAGTTCTGACCTGTTGAACCATGGTTTTTCTCTCTCTCAGTCGCCCGCGGCTGCATTTAATGTAAATGGCAGTTGTCTGCCGTGAAATCAATATTCCCAATTTGTCAGGAATAGGACCTCGAATAGCTCCCTATCTCAAGCCTATAGTAATTAAGTTGAGATCAGTGGCTAATTATAAACACTCTATCGCGAGAGAGGTCATACTGGCAATGATTTCGCCGCTTTACTTCTTTATCGGCTGCCATTCTCTCGATTAGATTCCTGACTATTTGCCGGGGCGCGAGCGGACCAGCTCGCGGATCTGGAGACTCATGGACTCGAGCTCGTTGACCCGGTCCGATCGTCCGAAACGGTCCAGGTGGTAGACTTCCATGAATTGCTTGATAAGCGGCTCCAGCTCGGGGTGGACATGCTTGCCTTCGCCTCTGATTTCCTCGAATGCCGAAGCTATCCTGAGGGTGATGTCCCCGGGCGTATCCGTGGGACCGCGAACGATTTTGTAACGTTTGAGGTCCTTGATGACCTCTAGAAATATCAGGGTCGACTTCTTGGCATTGGCCGGGACCAGAACCTCTTTGCTCTCCTCGGTGGTCTGTCTGCGCACGGCATTGAGGATATAGAAGGTGGCTCCCAGAATGAAGGCGATGAGTATGGGCTCCCAGCGGAAATGAGTGAGGTAGTCGTTTATGTTGAATTGCTCTTTCTCTTCCGGTGCCTTCCCCTCTTTCTTCAGCTCGGCTTCTTTGAGCTGTTTCTCGAGCTCGCTGCCGCTGATGCCCTGACCGAGACCGGCTCCGGCGCTATTCGCCTGGCCCTGGAAGGCGCCGCCAAATGGATTGGCGAGTCCCATATCAGCAAGAGCGGAAAGGAAGTTGTTCTCTTTCTCGACTTCGGGGTAGCCGCTGCCCGGAGCGGGGTCGAAGGGGACCCATGCCCAGTTGGGCAGGTAGACCTCGCCCCAGCAGTGTCCGTCTCTGATACGGACCTCGTGGAATCCTGTGGCTTTATTGAGCTTGCCTGGCAGGTAGCCTGACACGAAACGGGCTGGAATGCCGGCGGCCCGGCACATGACCACGAAAGCCGAAGCGAACTCGACACAGTTGCCTTTCTGGGTCCGGTAGATGAAGTTATAGACGAAGTCCCCGTCAGCCATGCGGTCCGGGGTGCCGTGCACGAATTTGAATTTCTTGTGCAGATAATTCGAGATCCGCTCTGCTTTGACGAACCAGTTACCTTCTTTGCCGGCGACCTTCACCGCCAGTTTTTTGACCTTATCCGGGAAGTTCGCGGGCAATTGGCGGTAGCGGTTCATCAGGGCTTCTTCGGCGGCTTCCAGCTCTTTGGCGCTGGTGCTGTAGAAAGTCGACTCGAAATGAGAGCTCGAGCGCTCGGGCAGGGCTCGCATCACTGACAGGCGGTAGATCGGTAGCAGGGAGTTTATCTGGTAGGTCTTGCCGGCGACCAGGTCTTTGCCGGCTCTCAGGGAGCCGTCCTCGAGCACAGTCATCTCTTTGAAGAGTCCACCGACAGCCTGAGGGGCCCAGTAAGCGGGGAGAAACTTGCCGATACCATCCACATCGATGGTGATCTGTTGCTTGACCTCGACTGTCGGGCACTCGGATGGCACCAGAAGAGCATTGGCGTTTCCGACGCTGAAAATATTGCTTGGATCGCGGTAGAAAGTGACACCACGGATGGGACCGGTTCGTCTCCAGGAGACACCGTCATAGAAGTCCAGGGAGACCCGGCGGGTATAGGCCGGACGGCTGGTGAGCATGCGCATGACCATCTGGTTGGCGGGCAGGTCGTCCCGGAGGAGATCGACTTCCTCCGGCTTGTCCTGGACCGTCTCGGCGTAGTTCGCGGCTTCTCCGGTGTCCTGGCCTATGCCCTGACCGGTCTCACTTTTGCCTTTGCCGCCTTCACCGCCGGCGCCCTTTCCGCCGTCTCCTTGACCGCCCTTGCCGTCTTTGGAGAGGGGGTTGATTGCTTTATTAGGATCTCCGGCACCGCCCTTGGCGCCGGGTCCGCCTCCACCGATGGTGCCTTTGCCGCCTTCGCCCTGTTTGCTTCCCGGGGAGAAAGGCATGCCGGGCGTGCCGGCGCCGGGGTTATAGCCTCGTCCTTTGTCACCCTGGGATATGGCGACATTGGGACTGATGAAATAATGGACTAGAAGCTCGATCACCGAGCCTGTGCGCGGTATGAAATAGAAGACCAGGACCGACAGCACTGGAAGGCTCAGAACCGGCACCAGCACAGCGATAGAAGCGGCCTTGGTGGGTCGTTTGATCTGGAGCTTGGGCAGCGACGCCGGTCGTCCCTCTCCCACCGGTTTGGATGGTCCCACTTCTTTGCTGCGCGAGACGCCGTCGAAATAGAGCATCAGGGAAAAGCTGATGATATAAGCGATGATCCAGAGCAGAAAGAGATAGTCCCGGGCGATTCCAGAGGCGAAGCCCAGCAGCGCCAGCCCGATGATGGCGGTGACGCTGAAGTCTTCCCGGGTCCTCAGGTCGAAACAGTGAAGCCCCTGGAAAATGGCCAGGGACTGGATGATATTGCGCAGTACGTCGAACTGGTGGTCTCTAATCTGGTTGTAGCATTCCAGGGCGAAACCGCCCATGATCACCATGGCGCCGATGGCAGGCACGGCCACCACCCATCCCGGGCGGCGCTCACGATAGATATAAGACAGCCAGGTGCCCATGAAAGCCAGCCAGAGACAGGCGAAAGTGAGCAGGGGATTGGCGTGGGCATAAGCCATGGCGCCGGTGATGATGATCGCCGACATGCCCAGGGCGGAGACGCGCAGGGCGATGGATTCCTCGGCTTCCGCCGGGGGTTTTTTACGGGGGCGCTTTTCAGGGCGGGCCAGAGCCTGGCCGGGTCCGGCCACTTTCGCCCGGGCCTCGTGAAGAGACTTGGGCGGCTTCACCGTTTCGTCTGCCGGCGGTGCCGCTGTTGCCACGGCCGGCTCTCTCGAGGCGGACTGTGCGTTGCCGTCTTCCGGTCCTTCTTTCCTTTCTGTATCCGGTGCCGGTTCGTTCATAGATGGGCGATATCCTCGAAGCTTTCGAGGGTGGCGAGAACACGACCCGGAGGACCGGATCCGGAACGTCTATCGGCAAAACCGGCATGGGCAGGCATGGCTTTGCGCTGACCCAGGGTCCAGGCTTCGGCTTTCTCGGCTGAAGAAGAAGCCTGACGGAATGCCCGGGACATGACCCAGAGGTCCACGCTATCGTCCAGGGAATGACCTATTGCCCTTATCTGCCCGCCCCGGTCCTGGGGAGGCTGAGCCGGTCTCACAGTGAGAAGAGCGAGCTTGCCGTCGGTACCCAGATCGGGCACCACCGGCTCGTATTCTTCGTCCCTGGGAGCTACTGCCTCGACCCTGGCGAGCATCTGGGCCCAGCGAGCGATACCCGGGGGCGAGGCAGGCAGATCCATGAGACAGAGCGGCAGGTTTTCGGGGCTTTGCACGGGATCGGGGATGATATAGAGCTCCGGGGCACCACCCATGCGGAATCCCATATTGAGAAGGGAGTTTGTGATGGAGACCGCCAGCTCGAACTGACGGACGTTTTTCCAGCCGGCGGTGAGGTCGATGAGAACGTCATAGCCCGGCAGACCTTCGGACTCGAATTCGCGAACCAGGAGCTTGCCTGTTTTTGCCGAGGAGGCCCAGTGGATGAAACGGGGGCTGTCCCCGGTGACGAATTCACGCAGGCTGCGCACCGAGGATGAAGGCATCGCCGTGGTCGCTCGGGTCGCCGAGGAGATAAGGGCTGTGGAGCCGCTGGCTCGCAAGCGATAGAGGAAATTGCCCTCGACCCCGGAGATACGGGGATAGACCGTCACCACCGGGTGATCGACGGTTTTCTGGGAGCCGATATCGAAACTCCGGGACCACCAGGCGAGACCGAAAGGAAAACAGCTATAAGTCTCCAGCGCCTCCATCCGGTAGACGCCCCGGGTGAGCGGCGGACTCTGGGCGACGACCCAGGCTTCGTTGATGACGGTGTCCACGGTGATCGGACGCAGGACGCTATGCTCGTCCCTGGTCTCCACGAGCTTGGTACGCACCACCAGCCATTTGATCGGCATCATGCGGGTGATCTTGCGTTTGGTGGCACGTCTGGAGAGCCGGACCCGCACTCTTATCCGGTCGCCGGCCACGCAATCGGGAGGTATCGAGCAGGAGGCCGAGATGTCCACGATCTGCAAAAACGGCAGGATGAGCCCGAAAAAGATGGTGGTGAAACCTGCGGCAGTGACGAGATAGAGCCAGTCGTTGGCGGTCTCGATGGCGAGGACATAAAGAAGCAGGGTAATGCCCAGGGCGAACCAGAATCGATTCTCCAGAACGAGTTTGAACCTGCCGCCGGGAACGCTGACGATCAAGCCCTGAAGGCTGAACTCGACCCCGATGGCAGGAGGCTGAAACTTAGACTGGTACGGGGACTTCTTCGAGTACTCTTTCAATAAGTTCAGCATGGCTGACGCGGCTCTCTCTGACTTTCGGGATGACTCTGTGCCCCAGCACGTAAGGTGCAAGGAGCTTGACGTCGTCTGGCTTGACGAAGTCCCGGCCGTCGACGAAGGCAGCGGCCTGGGCGGCTCTCATCAGGAGCTGGCTGCCCCGGGGGCTGACGCCAAGGACGATGGACGGGTGCTTCCTGGTGGCATTGACGATGGAGACGATGTAATTCTTGATGGAAGGGTCGACGAAAACTTGCCTGACAGCCTGTCTCGCTTCGAGGACCTCGTCTTCGGTGAGCACGGCGTCCACCTCGAAAGAGCCTTCCTCCAGGGTCTTGTCCAGGATCTCGACTTCCTGGTGCGGCTTGGGATAGCCCAGGGAGAGCGAGATCATGAAACGGTCGAGCTGGGCTTCCGGCAGTGGGAAAGTACCGTGGTACTCGATAGGGTTTTCCGTGGCGATAACGAAAAAGAGCTCCGGGAGCTTGCGTGTGGCACCGTCGGTGGTGACCTGGTGCTCTTCCATGGCTTCCAGGAGCGCTGACTGGGTCCTTGGAGTGGCGCGGTTGATTTCGTCGGCCAGGAGGATATTGGTGAAAATCGGACCGGGCACGAATTTGAAGACGTTTTCCTTGGAGTCGAAGATGCTGACCCCGCAGACGTCGGAGGGCAGAAGGTCGGGGGTGCACTGGATACGCTTGAACTTGGCGTGTACCGAAAGTGCCAGGGATTTGGCGAGAAGCGTCTTTCCGACTCCCGGAACGTCTTCGATGAGGGCATGACCGCCTGACAGGAGGCAGATGATCGAGAGACGCACCGCCTCGGGCTGTCCGATCAGGGTGGAGTTGACGTTGTCCAGGAGCTTTTTGGCTTTGGGAGCCAGGGTGGCGATGGCGGTAACGTCGAAATCGTTGCCGGCTTCGAGCTCTTCCGGCGTGGTTATCTTGGTTCGATCGTCCTCATCGATTTCGTTATCGAGCGCAATGTCGTTCTCGTCGGTGCTCATCGGCTTGCGGGCTCTCCTTTTTAAGAAAAGATCGTCACGGGCTCAACTTGTGTGAAGCGCTCTGCTTTCCGCGTGACAATCCCGGCTTCTGGTCAGGATGCTGCAACACCCCGCCCCAGGCTTCATTTACCCAGTAGTTTACATGTTAAACTAATTAGCTTCTCTTAGCCCGATAATATTAGACGCGGAGTGGTTATGAGCCTTACCTTTCAGCGCGCGATAGGCGCCCTCAACGATTTCTGGGACAAACGCGGATGCCTGGTCCTGCAGGCATTCGACATCGAGAAGGGTGCCTCCACCATGAGCCCCGGGACCTTTTTGCGGGTCCTGGGTCCGGAGCCCTGGAACATGGCCTGCGCCGATCCGGCTCGCCGACCCACCGACGGTCGTTACGGGGACAACCCGAACCGGCTTCAGCATTACTTCCAGTATCAAGTGATCCTCAAGCCGTCTCCGGATGACGTCCAGGACGTCTATCTCGAGAGTCTCAAGGCGCTTGGCATCAAGCCCGAGAATCACGACATCCGCTTCGTGGAAGACAACTGGGAATCGCCCACCCTGGGCGCCTGGGGAGTCGGCTGGGAAGTCTGGCTCGATGGGCTCGAGATCACTCAGTTCACCTATTTCCAGCAAGCCGGCGGCATCGATGTCCGACCCGTGGCTGCCGAGATCACCTATGGTCTCGAGCGACTCTGCATGTACCTCCAGGACGTGGACAACGTCTACAATCTCAAATGGAACGACAGCGTCACCTATGGCGAGCTCTACCACCACAACGAGGTCGAGCAGTCCACCTATAACTTCGAACATAGCAATCCGGAAGCCCTCAACACTCTTTTCGGGATCTTCGAGCAAGAGGCCCTGCGCCTCCTCGATCTGAAGCTGGTGATGCCTGCTTACGAGCATGTCCTCAAGTGCTCGCACACCTTCAACCTCCTGGATGCCAGGGGAGTTCTGGGACGAGACGAGCGGATGGCCACCATCCTCAAGATCCGCCGGCTGGCGGAGCGCACGGCCAGGGCTTATCTGGAGCAGCGAATCGAGCTCGGATTCCCGCTTCTGCCCGAGAGCCGGCGTGAGGCCCTGGTCGCCGAATATGCCGAGAAATACCTCACCGAGACTTCCAGCAAGTAGAAAGGCTTCCAGCAGGTAGCTCGCGCTCGGGTTTGATACCGGTCATGGTGTCCTCTCGAGATACCGGATCTGGTTGCGCTTTCTTGTCCGGCCCGGCATTTGTGATCGGGGTGTTATCAGCACGGGCTGCGGGATTCAAGCCCTCTGTCCGATATCTTCCAGCTGGCGATGGTATATATAAACGCCTCTTGATTAGCAGTGCCGACTATTAAATTTTTCCTCTTAGAATCCTCACTTTTCGGCTTTCTTCCCCGCCATGCCTGCAGAACCCCTGTAGTCAAGTGAGGGTGGGCATTGCGCAAAGTCGAACGGATTTATTTATACTGAAATTGGGCACATAAATTTTACAAACCCTTTTCAAACTTTTGACTTGAGCGAGGCATCCCTTTGAAAGACAGCGGCAGCAAAGCACTTACTATTCCGCTATCTCTGGTTTCTGCACTTGCCTTCCTGGCAGGACCGACAGCCCTGCTCATGCCTTCGGAGGCGGCAACCATTTCGCCTTCGGCAGCGCGCTCTATGAAGCGGGCGCCCAGCCGCAAAGCCAGCCGTTCAACCGCGAGCACCCGCTCCCGGAAGAAGGCTGTTGCTTCCAGTCGTTCCCGGTCTTCCCGGAATGCCAAGTCATCCAGGTACTCTAAGAAAGCTTCCAGGGCAAGCCACCAGAAAAAAGTAGTGGCCAGGCCCGCTCCCCGGCCGATCCCGCCCCAGCTCTATATAGACAAGCTCAATATACTCACCCTCAAGCCCGGGCTGGTTCACAAGTTCTACCGCGGCGCCCTCAATATAAATGTAGTCGACGTGGACATGAACAACCGCGGTCTGGTTGTTCGTCCCTATCTGGCTGGCAATACTTTCGATTCGCTCAAGACCGTGGCGGAGCACGCCCGGGACAGCGGCGCCATCGTGGCGGTGAACGCCAACTACTTCAAGAACGACGGCACCCCGCTGGGTGCTATCAAAATGGACGGGCAGTGGGTTTCGGGCTCTTTGTTCAACCGGGTGGCCATGGGCATCACTCCGGACCGGGACGTCAAGTTCGCCAGGGTCACCCTGCATGGCGAGCTCAAGACTTCCAATCCGGAAGTCCACAATATCTGGGTCAACAACATGAACTCCCCCCGCCGGCACGGCACCCGGATGGTCCTCTATAACCGGAAATGGGGAGACTCGGTGACCCTCGCCTATGACGGCAACCTCGTCGGTGTCAGTGCCCAGGGCGAGGTGGTGGATACTTCCACCCGATCCATGAAAATTCCATATGGCGGCTATGTGCTTACCGATCGCAAGGAAAGCGATCTTGCCAATCTGCGCCGGGGCGACTTCGTGCACCTGCGCTGGAAGACCAGACCCACCGACTGGAACGACGTCGAGCACGCCGTGAGCGGCGGCCCTACCCTGATCAAGAACGGCGAGCTTTTCGTCGGGCTCCAGGGCGAGCACTTCAAGCTCTCCTGGACCAGCAGCAAGATCACGCGCCGAACTGCATGCGGTATCACAAAAGACAATCATATGATCCTCGCCACTATCGAAGGCGTCCACAATATGTGGGACCTGGCGAAGTTCATGCAACAGCTCGGCTGTGTCGATGCCATGAACCTCGACGGCGGCGGCTCTACCACTATGGTTGTGAACGGTCAGACTGTCACCCGCAATACCTCCGGCCAGCGCAAAGTAGCGGCTTCAATCTGTGTCATGGAGCCCAATGTCGCGGCTCGCCACGTGAGATCTCCCGGGCTTCGCTATCGTCCCAGCTCCGATCTGGTTAGTTTCGTCCGTGGTATCAACGTCCTCGATTATGCCACTCCGATGCTCGGCATGAAATATGTCAAAACCCAGCAGTCAGAGCTCGACATGATGACTTGCACCGATCCGGAAGATAGACCGGAGGACTTCGTGCAGGACATGCTCTCCAATACTTTCATCAGCAGTGGCGGTGCGGCTCCTGTAGTATGCGAGCAGAATACTGGACAGGCAGTTATCGACATCAACAACGATATCTACGATCCGCCGTCGTCCCAGGACCTGATGCCCAAGCATCCGAAGAAAGCCGACAAGCTGGACAAAAGACAAGCTAAGCTCGAGAAGAAGAAAAAAGCCGACAAGAAGCAAGCTTCTCCTGCTGTTCCCGAGGACCAATCTTCCGGCTGGAGCAAAAAGCTGCTCAAGCCCTTCGCCTTCGGCCGTCACAAGAGCTGAGATTCAAGGGCTCTAGTTATCCCGGGACTGCCTTCCCTGATTGAAGCCGGCCATCTGCCATGCATACTGATTGAGGCTCGGCTCAGAGCCCATGGGAGTAGTTGCGAGTTGCATGACCTGGGCCACTTTCTCTATGGCTGCGTTTCTCAGATCTCCGAGGAAAGTGCCGTCGCTGAATTCTCCGGCTGCAGCTTCGTCCTTTACGCCTGTCCAGTTCTTGTGGAGCTCGGTGATTGTCTCGGGCTCGACCCCGAACACGTCTACCGGCGAGCCGGCTACTTCCTTGCCCAGGTTGTAGACTGCCGGCATGACGGCACCGTTGAGGACTTCGCCGGTGTATTCGCTGGCTCCATAGGTGCCCTGCAGGAGAAAGTGCTCGGCATTGGCGTAGTCCTGGCGCCCGCCCGGTCTCATGACCCGGATATCCGACCAGGCGCCTCCCAACTGTCTGGCCTCGCTCTGATCGCCATTGCGGTCGAGAGCCATGCGTACGAGAAATGCGGTTCTCTGATTCTCGGCAGCCTGGGAGCCATCGTCTGGAAAGTGGTGGTCCATGAATTCGTCGAGTTTGCTCAGGTCCCTGGTCGAAAGGGCATGCTCGAATAGAGGCGCTGCCTCTCTGAGTAGCGCAGGATCGACCTGGTCGATCATATCCCGGCGACGCCCGGAGCCCGCGATCTCCAGGGCGGCATCACCGATGCCGCTCATCGTCTCGATCGTCTCGTTGGCCAGATCGCCTGGCAGGCTCCCGTCGCTGAATTGACCTCTGGTGGCGGCGTCG
>JAGQHH010000096.1 GCA_020431945.1 Cyanobacteria bacterium HKST-UBA02
CTTCGGCGGGCTGGGCTGTAACCGGCGAGAACAGAAGAGCGAAGGCGGGCATGAGAGCGAGAGTAACGAGGAGTTTGTTTTTCATAGTAATTACATTTATTCCCGGTTGTGTCCGGGGGATCTCGCCGGCCAGCCCGGTTTAACGATTACTTCAACTTTCTACGGAAGCCAGATGAGCCTGCATTTTCTTGAGGGGCTCCATGTCTCCTCGTCTGGCTGCTACTTCCACGCCAAGACTCCAGGCATCGGCAGCGTCTTTGCGCTTGTCCAGAGCCAGGAGAGCCCTGCCCAGGTCGAGATAAGCGACAGTGTGGCTGGGTTTGATCTCGATGGCTCTGCGCAGATAGTCGAGTGCCCGCTCCGCTTCGTCGAGATCGAGAAGACAGCTACCCATTCCGTAGTTAGCCAGGAGGTCTTGACTGTCGATTTCCAGGACCTGCTCGAACATTTTCATTCTCGAGACTGTCTCTTCTCGTCTTGCTTTCGTCTCGTCGTCTCGTTTTTTCTCTTCCATAGCCAGTCTTGCCGCTTCGCGCATGCGTATGCTCATCGATTCTGCTTTATGCTCTTCGGCTTTTTCCTTGTCGCCTTTTTCGAGCCAGAATACCGAGAGATTGGTGTGAGCCATGGCCGAGTTTGGATTGAGGCGTCTGAGCAATTCCATGGTCTCGATGGCCTCGTCGAGGCTGGAGCGTTTGGATAGTATCACCCCCAGTGCTTCAAGAGCATCCTCGAAGACCGGATCGAGAACAAGTGACTGGCGCAAGAGGGCGATGGACCGTGAACCTTCCACGGAGAGCTCGGCGGGCTCCCGGGCATATTCTTGAAGTGCTTCCTCATAGAGGCTGCGGGCTTGCTCGCCCAGATCCGGGCGCTCATAAAAGGGTAGAAGCCTGACGGTGAGCCTCGCCTGATTACCGTCTATAGTTACCTCCAGCTCGCGATCCGGGGTCCGGTAGTCACGCTTGATCATCACAAGAGCCAGATATCTACCGAGGAATTCGGATGGACAATTGGATCTGATATAGCCGATCTTTTCCGTGTCTCTGAGTACCGGACTGCCCGGGGTCAATTCAGAACCAGGCGCCGGCTCAATCTCGGCTCCCACCAGGGCCCGGCTGGGAGCCCCCTGGCTGCGTATCCGGGCAAGCACCTCCTGTCCCTGGAAACAACCTTTCTCATAGCTCACAGCCGTCTCCGCATAAGGTGTTTCGGCGATCAGGTTGTCCTGGTCGAAATCGACGCCGAAGACCGCAATACCCGCCTCGATTCTGGCGGTACGGGCCAGATCGTCGTCGAGTTCCACCAGACCCCTTCTGGAGACCTCTTTCTCGATTGCTTTTCGCGGTTCTGCAGATCCCCGGGCAGAGCAGATTAGAAAGCCTTCTTCACCGGTATTGCTCACCGAGAAAACGGTTACTTCTTTTTCGAAAAGCCGGCCTTTCCAGATGTCCTGACTGAACAGCCTGGCATCGGGCTGGTCGAGTCCGGTCAGTAGAATCAGCCGGCTCTGCCGTCCTTCCAGCAGATGAGCTGAAAAGGAGCCGGTGATCTCTTCGATTGCCACCCTGTCGTTGAATATGAAGCGTTCCAGGTGCTCGATGATCGGTGCTGCCCCGGGGGCGAGGAGGTAATAGGAGGGCTCTTTCTCGTCAGCGTCCGGGTCGAGATAGATATGGAAAACGCTCACCACATGAGCCTTCCTGCTTACCAGAGCGGAGAGCTGGCTGCCCCCGGGCTCGAGCCTGGAGATATCGCTGGTGACCTGGGATTGCAGGAAACGTCGGCTGTCTTTGCCGCTTATCCGAACGATCGCGGTCCGATTTTCGAAGCCGTGTTTGTAACAGCCTTTCTCTCTTATTGTCCTGGTGTTCATTTATTTTCTGCTCGAAAGTGGCGACCCGTGCCGGTCAGCCGGCACGGGTCGAGGATAGTCCTGATTTTTCTCTAAACAGAGAAAGACTCGCCGCAGCCGCAGGTCCCTTTGGCTTGCGGATTCTTGATTACGAAGCCTTTGCCTTGCAGACCGCTCTGGAAGTCCAGGACGGTGCCTTTGAGATAGATGGCGCTCTTGGGATCGATGAAGACCTTGACGCCATGTTGCTCGATGACATGGTCTTTCTCCTGGGCGCTATCGAAGCTCAGCCCGTAAGACATACCTGAGCAGCCTCCGCCGCGAATCTCGAGCCTCAGCCCTTCTTTGCCTTGCTCTTCCTTGAGCAGCTCTTTCACCTGTTCGGCAGCAGCCTCGGTCAGCGTGACCACGGCAGTGCTTTCCTGGGTAGTGGATTCGGTCATTGATTGCCACCTCATATCGTTCGTCCTGATAATTTACCATATTCTCCCAGTTTCGAGGCTACTCTCGCCAGTTTGGGCTCCGGGCTCTTAATAAGCTCGGCAAGTTGGACGAATTTGTAATTGATGAGCTCGTCCTTTTTGATGTTTATATCCGCTTTCTCAGGTTGATCCGCCACCAGGACATAGAGAAAATCGTGGTGGTAATGGCTTTCCTCGTCCCTTTTAGCATTGGCAGGGATGAAATGAGTGTCTATATCGAGAGGAATCTCATGGTCCCGGTGCCAGTCTGCAGCCCGGACCCCGCTGATGCCTGTTTCTTCGGTAAATTCTCGGAAGGCGCCCCTTTCGGGTAGCTCGTCGGGATCGAGATGACCGCCGGGCTGGATCCAGATGTCCAGGCTTCTGTGGTGGACCAATAGAGCGGTACTGGCGATGGTATCAACGAACAGGGCGCTGGCGGTGAGGTGCCCGCGGAAATTGCGGCGCTGGCAGATGCTCGGTCCTTCCTCCCGGAGCTGGCTTGCAAGAGCCGTAAGAGCCTCTGTCTCCGCCGGGAAGGTGTTCAGATAACGCTGCAAGATTCCGCTCACCGCTTCCAGATAGGCGGGGCTGTTCTCAATCAGCTCAGTCTTCATCGGCATCTTTCTCCATGTACTTGCGGTACTCTCGTTTCAAATCTTTGTATAGCTCGGTGGCGTTGCGGTAGCCGCCCATGTTGCCGACCACGGTGCCGTCCGGGGAGACCACCTCCACATGAGGCACCATGATGCAGGAATATTTTCGATAGATGGCATATTCGGTCTCATTGAGAGTCTTGTCGAAAGCGATTTTGACCGGAAAGAAATCTCTCTCGATCAGCTCTCTGACATCGGGATTGTAGACCGAGAGCCTGGCCATACGCTGGCAGAGAATATTGTTCTCGTCCGTGTAGAAGATCAGGACAGGACGCCGGTCCTTATTGGAAGAGAACAATCTGCTGAAATCCATTGGCCGGTTTGCGGTTTTCTTTCCGGGCTCTTTCTCTTTGTCTTCTTTCTCCTCTTTCTTTTTGTTCTTCAAGAAATAGTCTTTCACTTCGTCTTTGCTCACCGCCGGAACCGCCTGCCAGGCTATCTTCGCCGAGGACGGGATAGCCGCTCCGGTTTCGAGTCGGTCGACACAGACTCTGGTGCCGGTGGCTATAAAGGCGGCGGTGAGAAGAAGGGAGACATTGCCCCTGGTATTGCCTTTCTTAGTCAGCATCGTAGTGGTACTCCCGGGCATTTACTATGGCCGTGGCGCCGGCCAGGGCGATGAGAGTATTGCTCACGGTCTCGAGAATCGGAGTGAAATAGAAAGGTCTGGCTGTGAACAGATCGTAGGTGTCTACTTTGGGAGCCAGGAAATTGGCCCCCTGGTAGAGCAGGCTCATATAGCTCTCGAATCCCTGCAGGGCCGAGCCGCCGAAGAGCACCGGGATTATCTCCCGGGTGAGCCAGTCGAGGATGCCCATGATCTGGAGCTCCATCAAGGTGATATCGGCATTGGAGCCGCTCTGGGGAAAAACCATGGATGCCGGCACCATGCGAATACCGATGGCCAGCTCGAAGGCGACGATGCCGACCAGGATGCAGCTTTGATTGGGAAGGAGATAGATGAATGTGAAGATGCTCGAGATGGTAAGCGCTGCTACGATCCTATCGAAAAATTCAGCGGCGATCATAAGAGGGGTCAGTCCGCTGTGGCTGAAGTTTCCGGCCAGAAGAAGAATGGTTGCCTGGGTGAGGGTGACGGCAGCGATTACCGTGGCGAGGGCGAGCCATTTGGCTACTACATACTGGAAGCGATGCAGGGGTCTGGTGACGATTAGGGGCATATAGTCGCTGCGGCCGCCCAGAGTGAGGGAGCCCACGCAACTGGTGATGGTGACCACGAAAAAGCCCAGGAGAATCGAGACGGTATTGGGATCTACCGGGCTCACTGTGGGCATCATCGGGGCGATTTCTCGGTTTCGATCGAGAATCGGTCCGGCAATCGCGATCAGAAAAAGAGAGACCATGACGAATTTGTGCCGGCAGATCTTCAAGATTGTTTCTGAATAGATAGTACGGTTCATTGTTTCTTGTCGAAAAGCCTTTCCAGAGGAGTCGATTCGGGGCTGGCCGACTGGATTTCGATGCCGGCATCCACCATGGCTTTGAGGGCGGCGGCGGCCACCGCCGAGCGCTCCACCGATATCCTGGCACCGCTTTCGGTGAGCTCCATGAGAGCTGTCCCGGGAGGAAGGATCTCGTTGATAAGCCGTTGTTCGAGATCTTCTTCCTTATCTCTTGCCAGCCATTTGATCCTCAGGATATGGGGGAGATCGTCACCGTCGGCTATGGCTTTGATACTGTCGATCTCGCCGTTGCGTATAAAGGCGACCCGATCGCAAACACGCTCCATCTCGTCGAGATGGTGCGAATTGAGGATTATGGTCACTCCCTTCTGCTTGAGCTCGAGAAGCAGCTCACGAAGCAGGGCTACCCCCGGGGGATCCATGCCGGAGCCGGGCTCATCGAGAAAGAGAATGGCAGGATCGCCGATGAGAGCCTGAGCAAGACCGAGACGTTGCAACATGCCCCGGGAGAATTTGTTGATCCGCCTGTCCCAGGTATCGCGCTCGAGACGGACCATATCGAGGACGGCTTCGACTCTTTCCTGACGTGATTTCCGATCCCCTCCGGACAGGGCATGGTGATAAGCGATGAAACGCCGGGCTGTGAACCATGATTCGAAAAATGGACGCTCGGGGAGGAAGCCCAGAGTCTCACGCACTGCCAGATCGTTTGGGTCGAGACCATCTATGCGGACAGTGCCACCATCCGGATGAAGAAGCCCGAGCATGCAGCCCATGAGGGTGGTCTTACCGGCACCGTTGGGACCGAGCAGACCGAAACATTCTCCCCGGGCGACATCCAGATCGATACCCTTGAGGGCGAGGTCCTTTCTGCCCTCGTAGGCTTTGACTAGCTCTCTGACTTCGATCAAGCGATTGATCCGTTATGCTCTGACGTCTGGCGAGAAGGCGTCGAAGACTACCTGCCCTAGTTCGCCCAGAAGCCGGAAGGCTTCCCTGCAAACATCGAGATCGAGCTGGTTGAAAGACTTGGGCTGGGACAGATAGACGCCGTAGCCGGCACGCACCACCAGCTCGTTGAAGCCCGTATATTTCTGGAGGTCCTCGATGCGGTCTTTGACTCCTGGATAATGCACGAAGCGCTCTGCCTGTTCGGAGCTGTTATGGTTGAATACATAACGTCCTTCGAAATGCTTGTCCCCCACCGACTGACCCCGGGACTCGAAAAGAAAGATCCGGGACAGGACAGAGACTATGCCGGTGGCGAACCTGGGCACCAGAGATATATAGAAGACCTGATCCGCGGGCGGGCGACTTTTCGCATCAGGCTCGGTCTCCACGAAATAAGAGACGCCGAAAGGAAATCCCGAACGAATAGCCTCCAGGGTCGCCGGGAAGCCCAGCAGGGTTCCCTTGATACAGACTTCGACGCGCTTCGAGTCGTCCACAACCTTGCCTTCGATAATCTCGGCTATGGCTTTTTGTTTTGCCAGATCTGCGGTCATCAGTTCGTTTCGCTTGGTTTGGCCTGCAAGTCCTCGGCAGAGGACGGCGGCTGGATGAACATGTCGACTTCTTTGCCGTTCTCTTTCTTGATTTTGAGCTTATTGCCGAAGAGCTTCTTGAGACCGCCACCGTCTTTCTTGTCACGGCTTTTCGTGCTCGGCTCCTGACGCCGGGCTGTGCGCAGACCGCTTTCGCTCTTGTCGCCGCCGGAAGAAACGCCGCTTGCCGTATTACCCTGCTTGCTCTCTTCTTCTCTCTGGCTGGTCAGCACTTTGTCTATATCCGATATCTGTTTGCGGGCGTGACGGACGAACTTGCCGCCGGGCTCCAGGGCTATGCCGCGCTCGAGCAGCACCCGGGCTGGAGCCAGATGCTCGTTCTGTTTGAGCAGCGAGCCGGCGCAATAGTAGGCATCAGCCATACGGGGATCGATAGCGATGGCCCGGGCGTAATATTTCAGAGACTCGTCGAGCTTTTTCTCGGATTCGAGAAGCTGGCCGATATTGTAATAAGCCGACGCGAATCCCGGATCGAGCTCGATGGCTCGTTTCCACTTGGCCAGGGCTTCATCGTTCTTCTTGAGCTGGAAAAG
>JAGQHH010000097.1 GCA_020431945.1 Cyanobacteria bacterium HKST-UBA02
TTGGCCATGGTGATCATGTCGGGCTCCACGCCCCAGCTACTGATCCCGAACCAGTGTTGACCGGTACGGCCCACGCCGGTTTGCACTTCATCAGCGATAAAGAGGACGCCGTAATTGGCGAGAATCTTCTTCACTTCTTTGAAATACTCGGGAGGCGGGGTGATTGCTCCGCCCACGCCCTGGATCGGCTCGGCGATCATCACCGCAGGCTTGCCGGAAGTCTGCGTCTGAATGACACGCTCCACATCCTTCGCGCACTCGAGAGCGCAGTTGTCTGGAGTCTTCTTGAAAGGGCAGCGATAGCAGTAAGCATTGGCGGCATGCAGGATGCCGGCCGCCGGCATCAGATCCGGACGCCAGGTGTGGTTGCCGGTGAGGGTGGATGCCAGGTGCGACTCACCATGATATGAGTGCTGAAGCGCAATCACTTCATGGCGACCGGTGGCCAGACGAGCCAGACGGATGGCGGACTCGTTCGCCTCGGTCCCGGAATTGGTGACGAAAGTCTTGGAGAGACCGTCCGGAGCGATATCCGCCAGCTTCTCGGCAAGCTCCACCATGGGCTTGGTGAGGAAGATGGTGGAAGTATGCTGCAGGGTCTGCACCTGCTCGACAGTGCGTTGAGTGACCTTGGGATGGCAGTGCCCGACACTGATGGTGACGATGCCGGCGAACATATCGAGATATTCGCGACCGGTCTCATCGTAGAGGAACTGACCTTTGCCCTTGACGAAGTGGGGAGGGTCGGAGTAGAGCTGCTTGACACCCGGAACGATGAATTTGTCCCGCTTCTTCTTCAGATCGTCTCGATTGAGTTGGGCAGTCACGTGCGCATCCTCCCGTGGAAGCAGTTTCGAGTTAACACCAGATATGGTGCGCGGCAAAACAAGCAGCAGCCCGCTGATACAGCCTCAGATAATGAAGATGTATCCAGCTGTCGCTATAAATTATGGATATCCCGCATATGAAATAGTACTAACTGATTCTTAATGACGTCAACAATTTAGCCTTAATGCTGGTTAATCAGATTTCTTTGATGATCTCTCCTGACTTGTCACAAAACAAGACAAAAGGCTTCAATGAAGACTCGAGATCTTGACGCCGACAAAATTTGGTTGATAGGATGAATCTTCGTGTTTGAGCGCCCGTAGCTCAGTTGGTAGAGCACTCGGCTTTTAACCGATTGGTCCTGCGTTCGAGTCGCAGCGGGCGCAAGTCTTTATTATCGAGAAGATTTCACCAGGGAAAATTGTAGCGGGAGAACATCGGCACCCCGCCCGTGGTCAGACCCTGACGGAAGTCTATGACGCCTACCTGTACACCTCTGTCCTCGAAGGAAGTGGGATAGAGGTAGAGAGAAGCCGAGAACTGGCTGACTTTTCCACGTCTGGTGGCGCCCGGTCCCAGGGCGAAGACGACTTCCAGACCCCGGGGCGACTTGATTGGCGCATCGAGCTGGAAATATTTCTCGAGCAGGAAATCGTCGCCGTAGGGCGGCGGCTCATCGAAATCGATGGGCTCGGTATGAGTGGTCCACTGCCAGAGAATATCGTCGGTGCCGGCTCGCTTCAGACGCACATTGAGCCGGGGGAACCAGTGATCGTCACTGTCCGACTCGCGAAAAACGCTCAATCTCCCGCGGGTGAGCGGCGGGCGATCGATAAGAAGCTGGCGACCCTGAGCGTCTATTTCATCCATATAGTAAGAACTCCTTGGCGGCAGTGCTCTCAACAGATTACCACTGGTCTCACCAACAGTGGGAGTGGAAGATTTCCAATTTACATCGGATAATAGTCAGCCTATGGTTGTGGCACGACAGATAAAGTTTCCGAGTAGTTACTCAATCGGCAGCCTCTATGCGGCTCCCGACTCGCAGCCTGAATCGTGGCAACTCCTGGAGGTTCCTCAGGGGCTCATTACCAAGCCCGAGAATCAGCCGATCAACTGGGAATGGCTGGACGAAGCGCGAGGGACTATCGAAATTCCCAGCGGCTTGAAACTGAAATTGAAGATCAGCCCGGCAGCCACCGAGCATCTGGACGCCCTGGAAGATCTTCCCGAAGATTGCCTGCACACCCTTGACATGAGCCGTACCCAGGTACACGATTCGCACCTGGAGCATATCGAGCCACTGGGCGGACTCAAAGTCCTGGAGCTCGCCTATACCGCCGTCTCCAATATCGGTCTCGAGTTCGTCGCCCGCTTGGGCGCCCTGCATACTCTGGGTCTCACCAATGCTGCCATTTCCAACTCAGGGCTGCCGGTCCTGGGCGCCCTGAGCAATCTCCGGGAGCTCTGGCTGAACGGCACCCTGATAGACGACGAGGGAGCCGAGCACCTGGTCCCCCTCAAAAAATTGAGGCTCCTCGGCCTCAGCAGCACCCAGATTACCGATCAGGGGCTCTTGCGTCTTGCCGAGATTCCCGACTTGATGCGCATCTATATGTTCAATACATTGATAACCGAAGCCGGTGCCCGGGAGTTGCGCACCTTGCTCCCCGCCTGCCGGGTGAAATGGCGGCGCTCGCAACAGGTGCGTCCCGAGTTCATGGATGCCGATGACGCCGATCTGCTCCTCTCCGAAGATCTCGATCTGGACTTCGATCGGGACTTCCGGCTGGAAGCCATGGAGGACGATCGATTCTGGAGTCTCATCGATCTTCTGGACTGGGATCAGGAAGGCGACGATCACAAAGTGATCGAGCCCTGTGTCGCCGCTCTCTCGAAGCTGAGCGAGCGAGATATCCTGGCCTTCGAGGAGGCTCTCAGCGCCAAGCTCTACAAGCTGGACGCCAAGAGATTCGCCATGAATATCGGCAAAGAGGCTTATAGAGGCAAGGATCATCCCTTCTCGAAGAGCTGGTTCTTGAACGCCCGCTGCTGCGTGGTGGCAAACGGACGCGAGTCCTACGAGGAAGTTCTGCAAAATCCCGAAAACATGCCCAAGGATCTGGAATTCGGCGCCCTCGCTCTGATTGCCCCGGAAGCTTTCAAGCGCAAGACCGGGGATGATATGTGCCATTGCGCCGCCCTCAGCAAAGAAACCTTTTCCAATTTCAACGGCTGGGCCGGCAATTGACCAGAGCTCGCATTGCATCCGGTGCCGGAAGCGTCACCGCTGGTAGTGCCCACTCCGAAGCCCTGCTCGAAGAGGCTGTGGCAGAGCTCAAACGAAAAGATCGGGTGCTGGGCAAAGCCATGGAGAGTGTCGGACCATGCCTCCTCACCCTGGAAAAGACCAGAAGCCCATACGAGTCCCTGGCCCGGGCCATCGTCTACCAGCAGCTCACCGGCAAAGCCGCCGGCACGATTTTCGAGCGATTCAAAGCCCGGTTCCAGTCGAGCACCTGCCCCACCGCCGAAGCGGTTGCCCGGGCGAGTGAAGAAGAGCTCAGGAGTTGCGGGCTCTCCAGAGCGAAAATCCGGGCCCTGAAAGATCTGGCGGATAAGACCGCTCGCAAAGAGATACCCGGCTTCAGCAGGATGTCCGGGTTGACCGACCAGGAGATCATCGAGATCGCCTCTTCGGTGCGCGGAGTCGGTGTCTGGACAGCGCAGATGTTCCTGATCTTCCGGCTCGGTCGCCTGGACGTCATGCCCTCCACGGACTACGGAGTACGCAAAGGCTACTCCCGGGTCTTCCTGAAAGAGAAGAGGTTGCCGGAGCCCTCCGAAATCGACGAGCGCGGCGAGCGCTGGCGGCCTTACCGGAGCATCGCCTCATGGTATCTCTGGCGGGTCCTCGATAATTGAATCCATACATAGATTAGAATAGACTTTGCGTCAATTTCAGGTCCTCCAGGCATGAGCGGTTTCAAAATCAAGAGCATATTCCTCGCCCTTCTGATACTCATCGGCAGCGCGTCGCCTCTCGCCCTTGCCCAGGAGAGCGATGACAGCGACGGCGATGACGGTGGTCAAACCAGCGAAAAGCTGAAAACCCTCAAACTCGAAGCTGTACGCTGCGTGACCTGGTGGTTCCATGATGCCACCGGCTATCACCCGGCGATCCTTCTTATGGTGGAAAACACCAGCGGTGTCGATCTCTCCGGGGTGCTCCTCAAATTCCAGGCTCGCTTCACCAATATGCAGACAGGTTTCGTCAATGTCGACCGCTCCGAGGTGCGCAAGAAATTCGAGCCCCGGCGTCAGATGCAGCTATTTCTGAAAGGTCCCCGGGCCTTCGAGCTACCCATAGATCAACACCTCTGGCCCAGGATAGAATGCAAGATCATGTGCCGGGTCGGTGAAGTGGGAGACGAGGGGACCCAGACCCTGCTCATTCGTAAGCTCGACTCGATCACCATGAGTCCGGATGAGGCGGTGACGCTTCTGAGCAAGCAAGCCGACCTGCGAAGCGTCCGGGCACCACGCCTGAGAGCCCCGGGGGTGCGAACCCTCCGCAAAGAGAAAGGCCTGGAAGCCAGCGCCGCTGCTCTGGGCCAGGCGCCGGCCAAGCCCAAGGTGACCATCAGCGATTTTCTCTCCTCCGGTGTTCTTCCCGGTCTCGGCGACGACTTCTATCAGTTCGAGAAAAAATACGGTCTGCCCCTGGAGACAGAGACCGGCAACTATGACTGGACCTGGGCCAATTACCGTCTCGAGGACCTCGATCTGGGCGTGATTGCCGGATCGAAAGGAGGCAACGGCAAAGCCGACCTCATCGTCGCAACCATCCCCGCATCTCTGGTCAAAGGCGAGCAGCCCCTCACCAATCTCGCCCGGGCCCTCTCGGGCAAATTCCGGGCCGAGCAGGTGAGCCCGGCCAATCATTCGGTACGCTACCTCAACACAGGTCGCCTGGAATTCGGCACTTTCGAGTCCAAGAACTACCGGGCAGCTTATTTCACCCCCTCGGACAATCCCAACGGCGAAGCTTCTTACACCCTGGTGGTCACCAGAATTCCTGGAAATGTATTAAACATTCTGAGAACCGACTGCTCTAAGGCTAAACTATTGAGGTTCCTGGCACCGATAATCGGAGCCGGCGGCTGAAAACCCTGCCGGCTTTGAAGACCAGGAGCTCCATTGTGGAGGGTCTGAGATGCCTGTAGAATTGCCTGTGAAGCCCGCAAACCGCAAACGCTCCCTGCCTGCTCAAATGCACCCCAGACTGGAATCCACGGCAAGCTCCGTCATCGACAAAATCCCGGTGAGCATGGTGCTGCATCTGGCCAAGCCCTATCTGGCAGGGGAGACGGCAGAGCAGGCGGTGGCTCTGGCCCACAAACTCTTTTCTAAAGACTCTTTCACCTCCACCCTGGACATCCTGGGCGAGGATATGGAATCGGACGCCACCTGCGACGCGTCGGTGGACGCCTATAAGCAACTCGCCGAGAGAATAGCGGCAAATCCCCTGGCGGTGAACGAGCCCCACAGACAATTGACCATCTCTCTCAAGCCTTCTATGTTCGCCACCGGTGCCCCCGGCAATGGTGCTTCAGAAGATGTCTTGATGAAAGCCTATGAGCGGATCAAAGAAGTAACGGCATTTGCCCGGGAGAGAGGCATAAAAGTCACTCTGGAAGCCGAAGATCATCGCTGGACCGATTTTCATCTCAATACCTACCGGGAGCTGATCGAAAGCGGTCTCACCAATCTCGGTACCGTCATCCAGACCAGGCTGTTCCGCACCGAAAAAGATCTCGATCTCTTCGACCAGCGCATGCGTGTGCGCCTGGTCATCGGAATCTATAACGAGCCCGCCGCCATCGCCCATAGCGACAAAGCCGAGATGAAACGCCTCCTGGTCGATTATGCCGGTGTCCTTCTCGAGCGCGGCGTCTATGTCGAGATCGCCACCCACGACATCGACTGCATCCACGACTTTTTCGAAAGAGTTGCTCTGCCCGGAAATATCTCGCCGGATAGGTTCGAGTTCCAGTTTCTCCACGGCGTCCCCCGGGACCAGCTCCAGAAGGGGCTTGTGGACGGATCTTACTTCACCGCCCAGAGCTTTCCGAATGCCGATCCGGCAGCCCTCGAATCACTGAGAGCCAGCGGAGTCACCGTTCGCAAATATCTTCCTTTCGGCGAGAGTCGGGTGGCCGGCGCCTATTGCCGCCGCCGCTTGAAAGAGAATCCCAATATGGTGAGTTACGGGATCAAGAATTTCTTCGGCTGGCAGTCCTGACAATCCGTGACAGGTTCAGGGCTTTCACCATTACTGGTATCACCACCAGTGGCTTCCTCTCAAGAAACTGATGCATCGTTGTTCGTTGAACAGCGGATTAGTTCTCCAAGTCGGTCTTTCGGGTCAAAGTCCATGCTTACTAAAGGTCCCTTTAATAACGAAAAGCCTTATTAAAGGATACCGCACTTTCCTTTAATAAGGCTTCTGCTTATTGAAGTCAACTTAGTTCGAGACCATGACCGGCGCCAGACCGTCGCCGAAGCAGAGATTGCCGGCAAAGCGAGGCTCGATGACGATCTTGCCGGTGCGGTCGATATAGCCCCATTTGCCGTCCACTCGCACCGCCGCCAGCCCGTCCGAAAATGGATCGGCTGCATCGAAACGTCCTTTGATGACGAGCTTGCCGCGTTTGTCTATATAGCCGAACTTGCCCACCACCCAGCTCTTCACGCCTTTACCGAGATTCTTCCATTCGCCTGTTTGCACGGCAGCGAGCCCTTCCGAGAAGGCATGGGCTTTATTGAATCTCGGCTTGATCGCGAACTTGCCCCGGGTATCGAGATAGCCCCAGGCATCCGGGGTGTTGCGGCCCTGCATACGGCCCACCGAAACCGCCGCCAGTCCTTCCGAGAAAGGCACCACCTCTTGAAACTGAGCATCGATGCCACGCTCGCCTTTCTTGTTTATGAAAACGAAAGGGCTGTACTCGGAGCGATAAGAATCGCCATGGGTGGACAGTGAAACCGAGCCCGGTCCCAGGACCGGAGCGAGACCGTCGCTGAACGGACAGAGATAAGCGAAAGACTTCTCGATGGCCGGGGTGCCGTCTCGATCGATGAATTGCAGTCGTCCATCCAGTTTCACACTGGCAAGACCGTCCGAAAATGGGTCGGCGTCTTCGAACCGGGGCTGGATAACAAAGTCACCGGACTTGTCGATATAGCCGTAACCCTGGTCGTCTTTGCGGGCGCAAGCGACGCCTTCCGAAAAGCCGGAGACCGATTCGAATTGAGGCTTGATCACCAGCTTACCGGTCTTGTCGATGAAACCCCAGCGCCCATCTACCTTGACCGCCGCCAGCCCCTCATAGAAAGGGAGGGCTTCTTCGTAATCAGCCGCGAGAACCATCTTCCCGGTCTTGTCGACAAAGCCCCACTTGCTCTGCGAGTCGGAAGCCAGGGCCGCCAGGGGCAGGCTCAGGGCCACCAGCAGAGAGAGCGGTAGCAGCATGGTTCTCAGACTTGTGCGTGACATGGCGAAATTCCTCGGTACGCGGTTTTCGCTTGCACAACTGTCGCTGGATTCGTTTTAGGAAGGAATTTAGAAAGACCGCTAAATTTCGGCCGAGGCAAGGGAGCGTCGGGCTTCCCGGGCCACCCAGGCGTCATGATCGCAGGCCAGGGCGCGACGCACTGCCAGAGGAGCATAAGCCAGACGGGCGACGATGATCCGCACGTGGGGGTCGCGGTCCCGGGCAAGCATGGCAAGGGCGAGAAATGGGCTGTACGAATTGCGAGCTACCCACTCTCTGACTCTCACATCCTCATCCTCGGCAAGCTGGACAAGAGTCTCGGAAGGCGTTCCGGAATTGGCGGCTACACGCATCCTCACCGTGGAGGACTCGTCCCCGGCAAGACGCTTGAGGATTTCTACAGGAGTATCAGACTGACCGGCCAGGATGGTTTTGACATAACGATTGTCCGAAGCGATTGCTTGCAGCATCTCGGATCTGGACATTCCTTTTATATTGAGGCTGGCGCCGGGGCGGAGCCCCCGGACCAGAGTATCGCCGTCGGCGGAGAGCTCGTTGATCGCCTCAGGTGGGGCGCTGGGATTGCCTGCCACAGCCTGCCTGACCTGCTCGCTCTCCTCACGAGAGAGGGCAATCAGCACCTCAGGCGGTGCTTTCTCGTTGCGAGCCAGCCAGCGCCGGACTTCGATTTCGGGATCTCTAGAAAGCTTCCACATGAGGCTCGTGGACGCATCGGCGCTGCGCGCCAGGAGAATTCTTATCTCGGTTGCCGGATCCCCGGCAAAATTCTCCAGAAGCTCAGGGGGTCGCTCCTCGTTCATCACCACCAGGTGCCTGACGAAAAGATCGGGATCGCTTGCCAGAAAGCGCAGGGTCCTCACATGAGTGTTCTGATGCCTGGCAATATTGCGGCGCACATAGATATTGCTGTCTTTCGAGAGCCGGTGAAGAGAAGCAGTATCGGTCTTGGGATTGCCGGCTACCTGTTGTCGAACCGAGACTTCCGGATCTTCCGAAAGCAGGGTGAGAGTGATCACAGGAGTCTGGGAATTACTCGCCACACAGCGTCTCACCGCCACGCTCTCGTCGCAGCCCAGAGTCTGCAGGGCTTCCACCGGAGCGCCGGGATTAGCTCCCAGGGACTGCCTTATCTTGATCTCTGTGGAAAGCGCTAGGGCCATGAGCGCTTCCCTTGGTGTGGAGGGATTGCCTGCCACCCCGGCTCTCACCTCGATATCCGAATCATTGCTCAGGATCGCCAGGGTCTCCGGCGGGGTGGAAAGGTTGCCGGCTACATTGCGTCTCACCGGCGCAGCCAGCTCGAGACCGAGTCCTTTGAGCAGGGTCGGCGGGCAGTCAGGTCGCGCAGCGGCGCCTGCCTTGTCGGAAGCGGTGGCACGACCGGTCAGATAAAAGAGCCACTCACCGTCCACGCCTATTTCGGTAGTAATCTTGTCGTCATCGAAAATAGGCTCGATGAGCTTTTCGATGCTCGCGCCAGCTTTGCGGCCATGCTCCTGGCGATGCTTGATGATCTCCTGGAAATTCCGCCTGCCGCGGCCTTTCTTGGGCTCGGTCGATCTGGAATCAGGCGAAGACGAGAACACCCAGAGCAACTCGCGATTGTCCATGATGGACGGCTGCCCGGGCTTATCGAACTCGAACACGGTTCCGGTCAATCTTCTGATTCTGGTCTCTTGGTCCACGGAACCTCCATTTGATCGGTTGTCAAGAACATTCTCTTAAAGCTGGAAAGATTAGTCTAAGGAAATATTTTTCAGCTTTCTAGAGGGAAAACCGCATGGATACTCGAAGTCCTTGTGCCACAAAGGATACCAAAGTCGTCATCGGTCTTAAAATGAAACCCGCACAGCGAGCCGAGTGGGAATATCACCACTTAAAGCCCCCGGGAGCCGGCTTGTCTCTACTTTGATACCGCTTCCGGTATCAACTCCTGACGCCCGGTAGTGTCGAGAAATTTCACGAAATCGGCCCTTACATCTTCGCCCTTATAAGAATCGACAATCTCGAAACGCTTGATCACCCGATCGTGAGAGACGTTATGCTGCTCCTTGCTGGGCGAGCCGTCCTGGTTATAGACCTTCACAGACATGGTGGTCTCGAGCAAACCCTTGCCCGAAGGACGGTAGCGAGTCAACGATTCCACCCTCTGGGAGCGGGAGATGGCATTGCTGCCGTTCATCACTTCCAGGACCAGAAAACGCTCCTTGAAGACAATCTCGTCTTTGTTGATACTTACGGGCTCCTGCATCTCGACCAGGGCGATAGAGCGAAAGCTGCCCCGGTCAGAGACGCCCCGGGAAGCCAGATTGCAATGCCAGACATGACCGGCACGATCGAGCTGAAAACCGAAATCAGCCACTTGCTGCGAGAGGATCGAGCGCTGGCCGGTAAAAGTCTGGCCGGTCTCGAAATCATGCTCGTAGACGAGAATCTCGTTGGTGCGCTTCCACTTGCCGGCAAGCCAGCGGGGCACGCGATACCAGACCAGGGTGGAATGAGGTCGGGAAAGGATCTTCTCATCGAAGACCGAGCCTACCTGGAGACCGTAAGGCACCGGTGCCAACCGGTCGGCATGCTCCACCCCGAGCTTCAGGGTGACTTTACCGCCCTTGCTCTCCACCGAGTTCGCGGAATCGCCCTCATCTTCGATCCAGCCCGAGGGCGACTCGCCGGCCAGGACGGCTGCCGGAAACAAGAGGACGAGTATTAGAGAGTTGACCAGAAGCTTGAAGAGCATTCAAGAAGTATACGATCAATTTCGGACTGGTTCCGCAGGACGATAGGCGCACTGTTCGTCGGAATTCATCGACTCCTGTATGAAGGCCGAGAAGAGGTACCTGGCAAGAAGCGGTATAGATGATGTCTCGAGCTCCTCGATTCGCTCACCGTCGAGGCTAGATATCTGCAATGCAACTCGATCCGGTACCGCTACATCGAGATAAAGTCGGATGAAGGCAACGAAGTTTGACCCTTCATCCGGATTGAGGCTGAGGCGGAGAAGACTGGAGACCGGCAGGAGAAAGGCGTCGATCTCATTGTCCACGCCACGCAAAAAAAGGGCAATTCGACCGTTGACGATATGCCCCTCGTAATAGAGCTTCTCGATTCCATTGGGATTGAATATCGATACGTCTCGACAGGAAACCTTATGAAATTCCGGCTTTTCGACATCGACACAAATACAGGTTTGAGCGATTCGGCCATTGAACTGATTGGCGAAACTCTCCAGCTGCTCGAATAACGACTGGACCCAAAACACCATTAGCTCTCTCTGAAAAAGACCCTCTCGATAGGCAGCGCCACTATCGGCAAAATCATTGTAGCCGTCAGCTAAAGACACAAGCCAATCTTCGCAGTCACAGGAGGGCTTCTGATTGAGCCTTGCCACCGCCGATAGAGCCTCTCCACGGCAGGGACATATTGGTCTAGCATTATGAACGGTACTGAGACCCCAGTGTGTTTCGTAAGGCTTCATGGCTTTACCTGCTATTAATTGGAAACTGCAGCGACTGCGGAAACTGCAAACTCTGCGGTTCCGGGACTATCGAATAGATGCCTCGCAGGAAACTGAAGCCTGCTTTACCAGAATGACAGGGATCGGGCAACAGAGCATCATCCCGGGGGGCGAAGCCGATCTATCACCCATGTGGGCGAGAGCTTCCCTCCTGCAAGTCTCGAACGACTCAACGAAGCGCCAGCATTGTCCGCAGGCTCCTCTCGAGATCTTTGCAGTCTCGCACCTTCTGATGGTCCGAGCCGAAGCAAGCCAATCTAATATGGAGAGACTTTGCAAGATAGGCGGATGCTTCTTCGAGACGTCCCAGCCTGATCGTCAACTTGGCAAGATTGTAATACGATTGCCCTACATCAGGGTGTCCAGAAGCCAATCGCTCGAGGCGCAGAGATAACGCTTTCAAATAGCTCTGCTCAGCAAGCTCATAGAGACCCTGCCGAAACTGCACAGCACCAATATTGTTCAGAATCGAGGCATAGGCCGCACTCTGCCTGTCGCCATTCCCTTCGTGCAAAGCGACGGCTCTGGCGAGAAGACTGGAGGCAGCATCATAGTTCGTCTTGCCGGCCTCAATAGCGGCTCGATTGTTCAATTGAAGCGCTCGTAGAGGCCAGCTCTCAAGCTCTCCAGACGAAGAGGAAAAAGACGCAGCCCTTTCCAGATCTCCCTTATCCAGATATAGAACCGCAAGGTTGTTTCTCACCACTATGAGATAAGGGTGGTCCTCAGGAAGATTCTTCCTGTACAAATCGAACGCCTTGATGTACAGACGCTCAGCCCGATCGTAGAGTCCTTCCGAAAAATATACGGCGGCGAGATTATTCAAAGTCGTGGCGGTGCGCTCATCGACTCGTCCTGCTCGTAATTTTAGAAGCTTCAACAGCTCCTTCTCGCACTGCTCGTACCGTCCTTGATTGAAGCATTCCCAGGCTCGAACCGAGCACCGATCCTGAGATGATAGACCAACAGCCAGAACCGGATGCTCGCAGAGCAATACAAACGAAAAAGCAAAGCAAAGTAGAAGAGAGCTTCTCACTTGCGGACCCAACCGAGCCGGACTCTTTCCAGTCTGACAAGATCCAGCCTGAGAGCCGTCACCCATTTGCACGAAAAGACTGCTGCTGAGGGACTGATCCTTGCGGTCTAAATTCGTTTGTCAATCACCCGGCAGGGTATGCCCGCAGCGGACTGTCCTTAATATCAGACTACCTGCCGGGACTGCTCGCCGGCATGATAACTGCTGCGCACCAGCGGTCCGGAGAAGACGTTGCTGAAGCCCATCTCCAGGCCGTCGACCCGGTACTGCTCGAATTCCTCAGGGGTGACCCAGCGCACCACCGGAAGGTGGTTGAGGGTGGGCTGCATATACTGCCCCAGGGTAATCAGGTCGACACCGGCAGCGCGCCAGTCTTTCATGAGATCGAGCACTTCCTGACGCTCTTCGCCGAGACCGAGCATGATACCGGATTTAGTGACGAATCCGCGATCTTTGGAACGGCGAAGGAGCTCGAGGCTGCGCTGATAATTGCCCTGGGGTCTGACCGGCAGATAGAGCCTCGGGATCGTTTCGATATTATGATTGAGCACATCGGGACCGGCATCCAGGACCGTATCGAGGGCCTCCCAGTTCCCGCAGAAATCCGGGATCAGCACTTCTATCCTGGTGGATGGATTGCGCTCGCGGACTTTCCTGATGGTCTCGGCCCAGACCGAGGCGCCGCCGTCTTTGAGCTCGTCGCGATTGACCGAGGTGATTACAGCATATTCGAGACCAAGTATCTCCACCGCCTCGGCGACCCGGTTCGGCTCGTCGAGATCGAGCTCGGTGGGCTTGCCGGTGATGACATTGCAGAAGCCGCAACTGCGCGTGCAAATATTGCCCAGGATCATGAAAGTCGCCGTGGACGAAGACCAGCATTCGCCGCGATTGGGGCAGGCTGCCGACTCGCAGACAGTGTTCAGCCCGTAGCCTGTGATCAGGTTTTTCACCCTGGCATATTCGCGACTGGTGGGTAACTTGACCTTGAGCCAGTCAGGCTTCTGGCGCTTGGGCTTTGCCTCGAGCTCGGTGTCTTGAGTGGATACAGTCACGGACAAATTTTTAGGATTCATTCAGATTTCCGCTCGAAAACAGCGTTCTAGCGCTTTTTTTCCACCTTTATTAATAGTCCGTTCTGGTACTGAGGTGGTACTGATATGACATACTTTCATGGTCTCCCTACAAAAGTCAATTGCTATGCCGAGAAAACCAATAAAGATTGCAGAGACTCTCGAATACCTCGGGATACTCGACGAGAACGCCAAAGTCGATAAAGAGCTCGAGCCCAAGCTCCCGGCCAAGACACTCAAGCAGATGTACCATTACATGCTGCTCGGTCGCCGCGCCGATGAGCGTATGCTCAAGATGCAGAGACAGGGTCGTCTCGGTACCTTCCCCCAGGCAGCCGGCCATGAAGCCATCAGTCTCGCCTCGGTGATGAATATAGAGAAGGACGACTGGCATGTGCCTGCTTATCGTGAGCTCGCCGGCATGCTCTATCGCGGCTGGCCGCTGGAGAACGTCATCCTTTTCTGGAACGGTTTCGAAGAAGGCACCAGACCTCCGGAAGACGTCAACGATCTGCCGATCTGCGTGCCCATCGCCAGCCAGCTTCTTCATGCTGCCGGAATAGGCATGGCCATGAAATTCAAAGGCGAGAAAAAGGTAGTGATGACTTATTTCGGCGACGGAGCATCTTCGGAAGGAGACACCCACGAAGCCCTCAATTTCGCCTCGGTCTATAAAGCACCGGTGGTCTTCATCTGCCTGAACAACCAGTACGCCATCTCTGTGCCCATCGAAAAACAGATGAACTGCCAGACCATTGCTCAGCGCGCTATCGCCTACGGAATGCCCGGCATCAGAGTGGACGGCAACGACGCTCTGGCTGTCTACCAGGCCACTAAAGAAGCCGTCGAGCGCGCCCGCCGCGGCGAGGGTCCGACCCTCATCGAGGCTCTCACTTACCGGATCACTCCCCACACCACCGCCGATGATCCCAAGAAATATCGGAGCGAAAGCGAGACCGAGAACTGGCTCAAGAAAGAGCCTCTCATCCGCTTCGCCAAATATCTGAAAGACAAAGGTGTCGTCGATGACAAAGAGCTCGCGAAAATGGAGCAAGAAGTCGACGATCTCGTCAAGGCTGCCGTGGAGAAAGCCGAGACCCTGGCGAAGAGCGATGAGCTCATGAACCCGGTCAATATGCTCGACAGTCTCTATGCCGACATGCCCGGTTTCCTCCAGGAACAGAGGCAGGAGATCGAAGAGAACGTCGAGAGAGAAAGGGCTCGCAAAGCAAAAAAGCACGCCCCTGAAAGCGCAGCAGCCCGCTCATAGAGCAAAGGAGTTTTTGACATGGCTGAAATGAACATGGCTAAAGCGATCAACCTGGCGCTCTACGAGGCGCTCGACAGGGATGATCGGGTCCTGATCATGGGTGAGGACGTAGGTCCCGATGAGGGAGTGTTCAGAATTACCGAAGGTCTCCACAAGAAATTCGGGGACAACCGGGTCGTCGATACGCCCCTTGCCGAATCAGGCATCATCGGGACCGCCATCGGAATGGCTATATATGGATTGCGTCCTGTCTGCGAGATGCAATTCTCGGGATTCGCTTATTATGGTTATCACCAGCTCGAGTCCCACGCCGCTCGCTTCCGCAACCGCACCAGAGGCCGCCTGACGGTACCGATGGTGATTCGTATGCCTTACGGCGCCGGCATCAGAGCCCTGGAGCACCACAGCGAGAGCCGCGAAGCCCTCTATGCTCACACGCCGGGATTGAAAATCGTCATTCCCTCGGGACCGCGTAATGCCCGGGCGCTTCTGCACAGCGCCATCCAGGATCCGGATCCGGTGATCTATTTCGAGCCCAAGGCTCTCTATCGTCTTTTCAAAGAGGAAGTTCCGGACACCATGGAGACCCTGCCCATCGGTCAGGCTCAGATCGCCAAAGAAGGAACGGATCTTACAGTTGTCTCATACGGCGCCAGTTTCCGGGCGGCCCTCGAGGCGGTGGAAGAGATGGAGGAAGAAGACGGAGTCTCCATCGAGCTCATCGACTTGCTCACCGCATCGCCGCTTGATCATGACACCATCGTCGAGTCCGTGAAAAAGACCGGACGCTGCCTGGTGGTCCACGAAGGACCGCGAAACTGCGGGATCGGCGCCGAGGTCATCGCTCGCATCAACGAGCACGCCCTCCTCTACCTCGAGGCACCGGTGAAACGGGTGACAGGCTACGATACGCCCACTCCTTACTTCTCGAAAGAGCGCTTCTATATTCCGGATACCGACAGAATCATCCATGCCGCACGGCAGACCCTGGACTTCTAAAAACAAAGGAGTAATCGATGGCAGTCGAATTCAAGCTTCCCGATCTCGGCGAGGGTATTCACGAGGCCGAAATCATATCGCTGAAAGTGAAAGAAGGCGATTATGTGAAAGAGGATGACATCCTCATGGAGGTGGAGACCGACAAAGCCATGGTCGAAATCCCCTCGCCATACGAGGGGACCGTCTCGAAGGTGCACATAGAGGAAGGACAGACTGTCACCGTGGGCAGTGTCATGTTCAGCTTCGAGCAGAAGGGTGCCAAGACGGCAGCGAAACCAGCCGAGAAGCAAGTCGAAGCCGCCGCTCCGGCTGCCACCCGCACCGCCACTCGTACCCAGACTAATGCCGAGACCCACGCTCGCCCCGCCGCAGGCAACGGCAACGGTCAGACCGCCGTTCACGATCGCAACCGGCCCGTGCCGGCGGCACCGTCGGTGAGGCGGCTCGCCCGAGAGCTCAGTATCGATCTGCACAATGTCAACGGCTCTGGCAAGGGCGGCCGCGTACTGAAAGAAGACGTGCGGGCATTCGCCACCGGCGCCCTCGAGAGCAGCATGTCGGCGTCCCATTTTCAAATCGAAGAGCAGGTTTCCCTGAAGAGCAAATACGGAGACAGCACCGCCGGCGGTGAGCTGGCGCCGCTCTCGAGCCAGGCCCCCGAACTGCCCGATTTCACTAAATTCGGAGCGGTGGAGCGGGTTCCCCTTCGTTCCATCAGGCGCAAGATCGCCAACAATATGATGCAATCATGGACGAGGATTCCTCATGTAACCCACTTCGACGAAGCCGATGTCACCGCTCTCACCTACCTGATCGAAGAGCACGATGAGCGTTTCCGGCAGCAGAACAGCGGCGCCCGCCTGACCATCACCTCCCTGGCCGTGAAAGCCGTGGTCAGCGCCCTGAAGAAATATCCGCAGTTCAACGCCAGCCTCGACGAGCGAACCGGTGAGATCATCTTCAAAAAGTATTTCAACATCGGCATAGCCGTAGCCACCGAAAGAGGACTGATCGTGCCGGTGATACACAATGCCGATCAGAAGAGCTTGCCCGAAATCGCTATGGAGCTGAAAGATATCGCCGAGAAAACCAGATCCGGCAAAATCGAGCTCGATCGCCTGCAAGGCGGTACCTTCACCATCACCAATATCGGTGCCATCGGCGGAACCAGCATGGTCCCCATGATCAACTATCCGGAAGCGGCGATTCTGGGCATGGCGAGAGCAGCCGAGAAGCCCGTGGTGATCGAGGACGAGATCGACATCGGGGTGATCCTGCCCCTGGCCCTCTCTTTCGATCACCGTCTCGCGGACGGGGCTGAGGCAGCCTATTTCGTACAGCATATCGTCCGACTCCTGTCGGACCCGTTTCACTTCGTACTGGAGGCTTGATCTATGGTAGTCGGCGAAATGGTAGAGCAAGTCGATCTGGCAGTAGTCGGTGGCGGACCCGGCGGCTATACCGCCGCCCTTCGGGCAGCCGAGCTGGGCATCAAGACCATCCTGATCGATACGCAGCCCAAGCCCGGCGGCGTCTGCCTCCATATGGGCTGTATTCCTTCCAAAGCCCTCCTGCATGCTGCCGAGGTTCTGAATACTGCC
>JAGQHH010000098.1 GCA_020431945.1 Cyanobacteria bacterium HKST-UBA02
AGAAAGCCGCCGAGGAGGGCTATGGCATAGCGAATATAGAGTCGCTCTCTAATCTCCAGAAGGACCATGTCGTGCCTGGTGCGCTCGTCGACTTCCCTGAGAAATTCTTCGATGGGCTCCATGATTTTGACTTTCTCTCGATCGTACTCTTGAGAGAAGAGGAGCTTGCGGGCATAGGATGGATCAGGGTCGCGCTCGATGGTGAACTCTCCGTCGCCATCCTTGAAATTGCCTTTCATGGCGGCGAAGGATTCTTCTTCGATTTTGACGAGGTTGTCCGAGCGTTGTCTCGAAGTGGAGAGCAACTTCAACTCTTTCTCACTGAAGCCGGTCTCTCTCATCTTCGATTCCAGGGACGCGGGTTTGCCGGGCTTGGACTCGATCACTCCGCCAGGGAAGAGATACCAGTATGTGCTGGAATAATTTTTCGGTCTACCGATCTTGCCGTTTCGAATCTCGAGTATCTGTCGGTAGTAGTCCAGGTAGTCTTCTCTACCGGAACACACATAGCTCCTGGCCATACGAGTGAGATCGTCCGAGCTCTGCCGCATCTGCTCGGCAAGACGATAGGAGTTGTGACGTCTCTCTTCAGCTTCGACTGTGTCGTTCTGCAGTTTCTGAATGTTGAAAATCAGAATGAGGAGAACGACGAAAAAGACGGTCATGAAAGTCAGGACCACTCTGAACAGGGTTGTCAGGCTCATGGACAGGCGATTCACTGAACTGTTCAACACCGGGCGATCCTCGATAGACCGACGTTAGTATCGCACAATCTCATCCCCTGCTCCAAATCGGCAGTTGTCGGGAGGTGGCAGCGAAAAAAGGTGCACTGCCGAGCCAATCCAGCTATTATCATGTTGTTTGTTTATCTATAAGAGGAGTCCCCGGAGCCGGTGCAGGCCACACCAGATCTATTGGAACCGAAAAGCCGGAAGATGTTCCGGGTGGTCGGGCTACAGTCCATTATCCTCAGTATTCTGGTGGTGGTCTTCGGAGCTTTCTCCTATGCCGGCGTCGCCTTTGGTGTGGGCTCGGATCCCGTGGACAACCTGGCGCCCACCACCGGCTTGTTCTTCGTCGTTCTCGGTTTGACCACGGCTTTCATCACCTGTTTTTCGGTGTCGGACAAAACCGAGCAACAGATACTCGCCAGTGTCGCCTCCGGTATCGCTCTTGTCGCCCTCCTCATTCTTGGCAAGCAGGTGGTGGACTATTCTTTCGACCTGGACTCGATTGTCTGGGGTCAGACTCTGCCGCCGGTGACTGAATTCTCGCCCTTCCGCACCAGCCCCACCACCGCCGGTTGCGTGGCTCTGCTGGGGATCGCGCTCAGCCTCCTGACCAGTGATCGGGACCGCTCGATCAAGTTCGGCCAGCTTGTGCTCTGCCTGCCCCTGCTGATCAGTATATTTGTCATGCTGGGCTTCTCTTTCCAGGCGCATCTCTATGTCTCGGTCGAGCAGATGCCCATGACCCTGCCCACAGCCAGGGTGCTTTTCATGATGTGCCTGGCTGCCTGCCTCTGCCGTCCCGACCGCGGTTATGCCTGGCTCATCGCCTCTGATACCGCCGGCAGTGCTATGCTTCGCCGCCTCCTGCCGCTTTCCATGTTCGGTCCCATGGCGATCTCATTTCTGTGTGTTTACGGAGAGCATTCGGGCTGGTATAGCGCCGATGTCTCCTGCGCCCTCATGTCCGCCGCTATAAGCGGATTGTTCTCAGCCAGCCTCCTGCTTTCCTCGTCTTCCGTGCGACAGCTCGATCACCTGCGAGCCAGTCTCAAGGACAGGGTCGAGCAACTCACCCGGGATCATCAAGAACAGCTCCGCAAACTCGCCGAGATCAACCACGATCTGGAAAATCTCAGCGAGCAGACCAAGCGGGGCCGGGATCAGGCCCTGGAAGCCTCGTCCATGAAGTCGGAGTTCGTTTCGAAAATGAGCAACGAGATCAGGACCCCGATGATCGGTGTGCTGGGCATTGTCGAGGCAATGCTCAGGCTCGATCTGCCCAAGCGAATCAGAGAATATGTCCTGGTCATCAGAGATGCCGGCCGGTCATTCTTGATGATTATCAACGACATCCTGGATTTCTCCTCTCTGGAGGAAGGGACTCTCGTTATCCAGAACAAGCCTTTCGACCTGGTTCAGCTGGTAGAAGGAGTAGGCGAGCTTCTGGCTCCCCAGGCCCATAAGAAAGGATTGTTGTTCCTTACATATATAGATCCCGCTATCCCCGAGTCGGTGGTGGGCGATGAGGTGCGTTTGCGCCAGGTGCTCCTCAATCTGGCCGGTAACGCTATCAAATTCACCGAGAAAGGGCGGGTGACAGTCCGGGTCAATGTCGCCGGAGGGTCGGACCGGGAAGTCCAGATGCGTTTCTCGGTGGAGGACACCGGTATCGGCATGACCGAGGACGAGCGCCGGCGTCTCTTCCAGCCGTTCGTCCAGGCGGATGGCTCGATCAACCGGAAGTACGGCGGTACCGGTCTTGGTCTGAGCATCTCCAAGAAGCTCGTGGAGATGATGGGCGGCGAAGTCGACGTTCATGCCGTGAAGAACAAAGGCTCCACTTTCTGGATGATCCTCAATCTCGCCAGGGTGCGCAAGCCCGATGCCGTGAGGACCAAACCCAAGCATGGTACCAGGGCTCTGGTGGTGGTCAACGATCATCATTCTCGAGAGTTCCTGGCTTCCTATCTCGACTATTTTGGCTTCGTGGTTGTGGCCATGAATTCTCTGGCGGCTCTCGAGCAGCATTTCGCCGAGCCGGACGAGGAAGACGCCGGGGCGAGCTGGATAGGATTCGTGGACGCCCATTATCTGAGCAATGCCGAAGACCGTGAGGAGTCGGCCAAGATTCTCAGGCAGATGAGCAGCAAGATAGGCTTCGTGCTGGTGACCGAATATGAAGGCACCATGGACAGTACCATTCGCAAACTCGGCTTCAAGTCGACTCTGCGCTGCCCGATCAGAAGAAGCGAGTTCCTCGCCTGTCTCGACAGTGCCACCGGTCGCTCGGCTCCCTCCCTGGGTCTGACCGACTCTTCCGGCAGGCAGCTGGAGTCCACGGACGGCTCCATGTCTCTCACCGGCATGCACGAATCGACAGGCTCTTCCCAGGCACCGGCCCGGGGACTCGGCCTGGTGGTGGACGACAATTCGATCAACCGTCACGTGGCGGTGGTGCTCCTCGAGGGTCTCGGTATTCGCTGTCACACTGCAAGCAACGGACTGCAGGCGATCAGGGAGTACAATGCCCGCAAATACGACGTCATCTTCATGGACTGCCAGATGCCGGAGATGGACGGCTATCAGGCAACCAAGCAGATCAGGTTGCTGGAGAAACGAACCGGAGCGCATATCCCAATCGTGGCTCTCACGGCGCATGCCCTGGAGGGCAGCAGGGAAGCCTGTCTGGCCGCCGGCATGGATGACTATATAAGCAAGCCCGTCTCCGCCGAGGCGCTCAAGAGCGTCCTGGGCAGGTGGGCTCCTCATACCCAGGATGGCAGCGCGGAGGAAGGGAAGTGACCGACGGCACCCTGCGCAAGCCTTTCGAGCGCGACATCGGTCGTGCCGGGGCTGTTATATCGGTGCTCTTCGCCACCGCCGGTTTGTTCGTCAACACCGGCATTTTCGGATGGCTCCCGGCAGACTGGGTTGCCCATGGGATCTCGCCGGCCTCTTTCGTGGTCGTTCTCTTTCTTTCAGCCTCGGCTTATCTGCAGTCGAGCCGGGCCATGGAAGAGGATCGCACCATCCCCGGTCTCGTCCTGGCTGTCCTTTCCTTGATTTTCGCCGGTCTTCTCTTGATCCACAATTGCACCGAAAAGGCCATCGACTGCGATCATATGACCAATCAGCTCGTGCATTTCGCCGGCGAGAAAGTCACCGATATTCCCATGGCCGTATGCCTGTTGCTTCTCTGCTTTACGGCAATTCTCTCCCAGCTCTGGGGAAAACGCGCCACGGCTGTCGGTCAGTATTTTCTGCTTCCTGTCTATGTAGCCATGATGCTCTCTCTGACGGCTGCTTTTTACGGACTCCACGATTTGATGATGTTCGGGATGAGCATGGCGCCCTCGCCCATCGAAGCCCTGGTTCTGGGCTATGTCATGGTGGCTCTGGTAGTGGCTCGTTTCCACGAGGGACTGGCAGCAGTTCTCACCGATGACTCCGCTGCCGGCTTTGTACTGCGCGTGCTCCTGCCCCAGGGTCTGGTCTGGCCGGTGCTTCTAGGCTACCTGCGACTCATGGCTCAGCATCACGATCTGTGCAGCAGCGAGCTCGGCGCCTCGCTTTTCACTGTCACTTCCATGGTATTTCTCGTAAGCACCTCGGTCTGGGCAGCCGGCAGAATCAGTGCCATCGACCTCGATCGACGTGAGTCGGAGTCGGAGATGTCCAGGCTCAATGATAACCTCCGGGCCCAGATCAAAGAGCTCACCGATCTGAATAAAGAGCTGGAGCTCGGTACTCTGGAAGCCGCCAAGTCTCATGATCTGGCTATCGAGGCTTCCATGCAGAAGGCTCAGTTCCTTTCCAATATGAGTCATGAGATCCGCACCCCGATGAATGGTGTCTTGGGAATGGTGGAGGTCCTTTTGCGCTCGCAACTGAGCGAGAAAGCCAGGGACTATGTCCTTCTGATCAGGGAATCGGCTCAGAATCTTCTCACTGTTATAAATGACATTCTCGACTTCTCGAAGATCGAAGCCGGCAAGGTGATCATCGAGGTCACCGATTTCGAGCCTCTCACCATTGTCGAGGATGTGGCCCAGGTGGCTTCGGACGAAGCTCTTCGTCGTAGTATCACCCTGATGTCCTATGTGGAGCCGGAAGTGCCCAGGCAGGTCCAGGGCGACGGTGCCCGGATCAGACAGGTCCTTTCACACCTCACCAGTCATGCCCTCAACGGATCCGGCACCGGCTGCATTCTTGTGAAATGCTCTATGGTCGAGTCGGACAGATTCGTGGCCGTCCTGCGATTCACAGTCGAGGATGACGGTCAGCCGGCTTCGGAAGAGGACGTGGAGTCTCTCTTCCGGCAGAAGCCGGAAGGCGAGGCGACTCCGTCGGCTCCTGTTTCCGCCGGTATTCTCGGCCTCAGTATCGCCCGCGGTCTCATCGATTTGATGGGCGGTCAGATCAAGTCCGAGCGTATCGATGACAAGAATTCTTTCGGTTTTGATCTGCCCGTCAAGATCTCCCACGCTCAGCCGAGTATCAGAGTGGCTCGCGAGCTCGTCGGCACCCGTGTGCTGATCGTCGATGACGATTTCGGTTCCAGGCAGGTGCTGGAGAGCTATCTGACTTCCTGGAGGTTGCGTTGCGAGCTGTCACCGGATCCGGTATCAGCACTGGGCTTGTTGCGAGCCGGCCGGGACCATGGCGATCCATTTCGTCTGGCAATCGTCGATATGCGCATGCCCGGCATGACAGGTCTCGAGCTTGGCAAAGCGATAAGGGCCGATCACACATATGACGAACTCGCCCTTATTCTTGTAACCGCTTATGATGACCAGAGCCTCGGTAACGAGGCCATCGAAAACGGCTTCACCGCCTATTTCACCAAGCCGGTCAGGCAGTCTCAACTTTTCGACTGCATCATGAATGTAGTCGGCAAGGCCATCGTCGAGACAGGCGTCCAGCAGCCTGTCGATACCGGACCTCAAGCTGAGCTTCCCCGGGCGCGCTTCCCGAGCAAGGACGGCGCTCAGGAGAAGACCGAGATTTCTGCCCAGATACAGTCCCAGGATCTTCCCCGGGCTCGATTCCCGGGCAAGCAAGCGGCAGCGCCTGCAGCCCAGGATCAGAGTCAAAGTCAGAACCAGAACCTGCCGGTCCTGGTGGTGGACGACAACCAGATCAACCGGCAAGTGGCCGAGATATTGTTGTCCGAGATGGGATTCAAGGTAGATCTTGCGGAAAACGGCAGGATTGCTGTGGACAAGGTGGCAGGCAATTCTTACGGGGTGATTTTCCTCGATTGCCAGATGCCCGAGATGGATGGTTTCGAAGCGGCCCGGGCGATACGCCAGATGGAGCAGGGCTCGCCACGGCGAGTGCCGATCGTGGCGATGACTGCCGAATCCTGGGACACAGCCCGAGATGCCTGTCTGGCGTCAGGTATGGATGATTTCATCATGAAGCCTGTCGATCCCGAGAAGCTCAAGAAGGTTGCAGAGAGCTGGATCGGCCGCGCCGATCAGAGCATTACCGGCGGCCTGCCAGTGCAAGCACCGGCAGTCCGATCATCATCCAGTTCATTGCCGGTGCAAGCACCGGTAGCGAGAGCATCATCCAGCTCATTGCCGGCTCAGCCCCCTCCCCCGCAGCAGGTAAGCTCCAGAACCACAGGAAGCTCGTTGCCGGCCCAGCCGCCTCCTCCTCCCGGAGTGCGGACCACCGGAAGCTCCTTACCGGCCCAGCCGCCGCCTCCTCCCGGGGTGAGGACCACCGGAAGCTCGTTGCCGGCCCAACCGCCGCCTCCGCCAGGCGTTCGGAGCACCCGGAGCTCACTGCCGGCTCAGCCGCCGCCTCCGCCCCCGGTCCCTGTACCCGCTCCCGCTCCCGCTCCCGCTCCCACTCCCGCTCCCACTCCCGCTCCCACTCCAGCTCCCGCTCCAGCTCCCGTACAAGGTCTCGACCACACGAGCCGT
>JAGQHH010000099.1 GCA_020431945.1 Cyanobacteria bacterium HKST-UBA02
TGGGAGCGCCCCTCTACATGAGTCCGGATCAGGGTCTGGGTAATCGTTACGATGCTCGCTCCGAGGTTTATTCTCTGGGTTGTGTTCTTTTCGAGGCTCTCACGGGCAGACCACCGTTTCGCGGGGATACCGCTATCGAGACCTTGCGCCTGCATGCCGAAGAGAGCCCCCCGGTGCCGGAGAATTTGCCTGCCGGTCTCTCGGACATAATATTGCGCTGCCTGGCCAAAGTCCCCGAGTCTCGCTTCCAGTCGATTAAGGAGATGAAGATCGCCCTCGAGCGAGTCGGTGAGGAGGTGGGTGAGGAAGTCGAGGAGGCTCCAGCGGCTGCCGATCGAATCAGCAAACAGCGTCGCTTATATTTATTGCTCGGCAGCGTGGCAGTGGTTGCGGTGGTGGGGGCCCTGGTAATGTTCTCTGTGCGTGACTCCGTGCACGATTCTAAGCCGGCTGCTCGCCATCTACCTGATCCGTCTGCGGCCGCCGAAAAGCAGACCCGGGAAGGTTGGCGGGGCTATCAAAAGGAGAAGAACTTCTTTTCCACTATTCCCACCGAGGTCGTGGACAAGCAATTCGGATGGACCGGCGGCAAGTGGCAATTCAAGCAAATCAAGAAGCGCGGCAGTATCGAGGCTGGTGGCCACGAGGTCAGCGATGACGACTTCAAGCTGCTTGTCGGAAAAGATTTCGATCAGCTCAAGTTGACGATGGAGTCCAAGGCCACGGGCTCAGGGCTGGATTATATAGAGGGACACAAACTGCAGAGCTTCTGGTCCATGTCTCCGCGCTTCGATGATGGTGGCGCGGCAAGGCTCGCCGATTTTCCGGATCTGACCCTGGTCAAGATTCACTTCACCAGGAATCTCACCGTCCAGGCTTTTCGGGACATCGCCAGGCTTCCGAAGCTGCGGGGTCTGGAGCTCCGCTCGGTAAAGATGCCTGCCGGAGCGCTCGAAGCTCTTTCGGAATGTCGGACTCTGCGGAAATTGATGATGGAGATGGCGGAGCCTGTGGTGAACAAGGATCTGGCGCCACTGACCAGGTTGCGTCACCTGCGGATACTGAGGTTGAACAGTCTCGGGCAGCTCGATGACGGCTGCATGCCTTATATCATGAAGATGAGACTCGAGACCCTCGAGATCGGACTCACCGGAATCAGCGATGCCGGTCTTGCACAGCTGGTTTCGATGAAGAGCTTGAAATATCTAGGTCTGAGCCTGGCGCATCCCAACGAGCCGGAGATCCGGGCTACGACGAGAGAAAAAGCCGGTCCCGGGATTTCAGCAGAGGGTCTCAGTCGATTCAAGCGTCTGCGGCCGGACTGCAAAGTGCGTGAGACCGATGATCTCAGCGGGGTCAGTCTTTTTTAGGGAGTGCGCAGGAGCTCGTTGAGACCGACTTTTGCCCTGGTTCTGGCGTCGACCTGTTTGACGATGACGGCACAATAGAGATTGCAGGAGCCGTCGGAGGAGGGCAGGCTGCCGGACACCACCACCGAGCCCGCCGGCACTCTTCCGTAGGTAATCTCACCGGTCTCCCGGTTGAATATCCTGGTGCTCTGCCCGAGGAAGACCCCCATGGAGATGACCGAGCCCTCTTCGACGATTACGCCTTCGACTACCTCCGAGCGAGCGCCGATGAAGCAATCATCCTCGATGATGGTGGGGCTCGCTTGCAGAGGCTCCAGAACGCCCCCTATGCCGGCGCCGCCGGAAAGATGTACATTCTTGCCGATCTGAGCGCAAGACCCTACTGTCGCCCAGGTGTCTACCATGGTGCCACTGTCGACATAGGCGCCGATATTGATGAAAGAAGGCATCACCACCACATCCGGTGCCACGTAACAACCGCGGCGAACCGCTGCCGGAGGGACGATTCGAAAACCGGCATTCTGAAAGTCAGCCTGACTGTAGTCGGCGAACTTACTGGGGACTTTGTCGAAATAGTTCGTATGGCCGCCCGGCATAACGACATTGTCCTCGATTCGGAAAGAGAGGAGCACTGCTTTCTTGAGCCACTCGTTGACAGTCCACTCTCCGTTTTTCTTTTCGGCTACTCTCTGAGCTCCCGAATCCAGGGCGGCAAGAGCTTCCGTCACGGCTTCCCGGACTCGAGCAGGCACCGCCCCGGGCTTGATTTCGGTGCGATTCTCGAATGCTTCCTCGATGATCTCCTTGATGTCTGTCATAAATATGCTTCCCTTCTTCCTTTACGAGTTTTTCAAAAAGCGGTGCAGGCGCCGGGCTCCCTCGGCACATTGCTCCACCGGTGCCACCAGAGCCATGCGCAAGTAGCCGGCGCCAGGGTTCGAGCCATTGTCGATCCGGGACAGATAACTGCCTGGCAGGACCAGGAGATTCTCTTGCCGGTAGAGCTCTCGGGCGAATTCTTCGTCGCTTCCCGGGCATTTCGCCCAGAGATAGAAACTGCCATCCGGATGGCGCAGGTTTGCGAGGTGACTGTCCAGCTCAGGCTCCAACTCTTTGATCACAGCCTCGAACTTGAGACGGTAGAGGCGTCGATTCTCTTTTACATGCTCTTCGTCCTGCCAGGCAGCAATGCTCGCTTTCTGGTAGGGGACGCTCATGGTGCATCCATGATAGGTGCGGTAGAGCCAGTATCGCGACAGGATCTCAGGATCGCCTGCGACGAATCCGGAGCGCATTCCCGGCAGATTCGAGCGTTTGGAGAGGCTGTGGAAGACCAGGCAGTTCTTGAAACCGGCGACGCCCAGCGCGCTTGCCGCCTGGAGCAGACCGACCGGAGGGTTCTCCTCGTCCCGGTAGAGCTCGCTGTAACATTCGTCCGACGCGATTATGAAGTCGTACTTCTGAGAAAGGTCCAGGATATCTTTCCAGGCGGTCATAGAAAGGCAGTGACCGGTCGGGTTGGAAGGCGAGCATACATAGAGCATCCGCACGTCTTCCCACACGGCAGGTTCGATGGCGGCGAAATCCGGCTCGAAGTGGTTCTCTTCGGTGAGGTTATAGAAAATCGTTCGGGCACCGGCGATGAGGGCAGCACCTTCGTAGATTTGATAGAAGGGGTTGGGCATCAGGATGGCGCTGCCGGCCTGGCTGTCGATCACCGCCTGGGCTATGGAGAAGAGCGCTTCTCTGGTGCCCGATACCGGTAGGATGCAGCGGCTCGGATCGATCTCGGACTCTTTCAGGGAGAATCGTCTTGTGAGCCAGGCGGCGATTGCCTCGGACAGTTCGGGAAGACCTTTTGTAAGCGGGTAGAGACCGAGATCCGGAAGGCTGTTCTTGATGGTCTCGAGAACAAAAGCCGGAGGAGCATGGGCCGGTTCGCCGATGGACCAGCGGATCGGGCTCAGTCCGGCAGGTGGATGCACGCCATCGAGAAGACCGGCAAGCTTCTCGAAGGGATAAGGCTGGAGCAGGTCCAGCCGGCTGTTCATTTTTCTATTTTCCTTTGCTTTCAATATGCGACACCAGTCTCCGGGCGGTTTCAGCGAGGATCGCCGCGCCTGCATAAAGATCTGCTTCGGCGATGTCGAAATCAGGGCTGTGATGGCTTCTTGTGCTTCCCTCGATTTCCACGCCGAAGAACATGAAAGCTCCGGGAACTTCGTCGGCGAACAGCGAGAAGTCTTCGCTCCAGGTCTTCTTGGGCACGTCCACCACCCTCTCTTTGCCCAGGAGATCCACCGCTACTTCTCTCATTACTCTGGCTATGTCCGGATCGTTGACGGTCGGAGGATAGCCGAGCTCGTACTTGAGCTCGTAGTCACCGCCGAGTGCCCTGGCGATGCTGCAGGCGCGGTCGAGCTCCTCGCGCAGGGACTGTCTGGTAGCCTCCGAGAAAGAGCGGAAGGTTCCTTCCATGTGGACCTCTTCGGCGATGACATTGCCCCGGGAGCTGGAGCTCTTGAACGAGCCTATGGTGACGATGGAGGGCTCCAGGGCGGAGATACGCCGGGAGACGATTTGCTGGATGGCTTGCACTACCTGGGCACCAATGACGATGGCATCGACACAGGATTCCGGGTAGGCGCCGTGTCCCCCCTTGCCTTTGATCTTGAGGGAGAAGCCATCGACAGCCGCCATGATCGGACCATCCAGGATACCGACTTTGCCCGAAGGCAGCGAAGCATCGACATGCAGACCGATGACGGCGGCGACATCTTTCAGGGCCCCGTCCTCGATCATTCTGTAAGCGCCGGAGCGGCCTTCGCTGTCTCCGTATTCCTCTGCCGGTTGCATGAGCATGCGGATTCTTCCCGGGGCTTTGTTTTCCGCTAGAAGACGGGCTGCGGCCAGGGCGATGCTGACATGGGCGTCATGACCGCAGGCATGCATTATGCCTTTGGCGCGCGAGCAATAGGGAACATCATTGGTCTCTTCGATGGGCAGGGCATCCATATCGGCTCTGATCGCTATGGTTGTGCCGCTGCCCAGGTCGGCGGTTACTCCGGTGCGTCCGACACCTTCCCGGACCGAATAACCCAGGTTGCCGAGCTTGTCGGCGGCCAGCCTGGCTGTTTCGGTCTCGGCGAAACTGAGCTCAGGGTTCTGGTGAAGGTGGCGCCTTACCTGGACGATTTCTTCCTGGAGCTTCCTTGCTTCTTCTATAGTGCTCAACGTGGTCGTCATGTCTGCGACTTCTCCCGCTTGCTGTGTCGAGTGAATCTAGCCGAATAGACTTCGCTCCACTCGACAAGAGGAGTGGCTCGAAGCTGACAAAGTTTAGACCATAACCGCGTTCTAAGCAAAGAATTGTGGTCTGCTGCCCGGTCCGCCCGGCTTGAATGTCGCCAGGGCTTCTTCCACCATGGTGGCGGCGATCTTCAAGATACTCTGGCTGAGAGCAGCGATCTGCTCTTCGGTGAACTCGGCGCCGTTCTCTTCCATGGCCCGTCTGATGATTCTATCTGCGTCCGATTTGAGCATCTCGATTTCTCCTCACAGCGACTTAGGCTAGAGAGTTTAACCCATGCGCTGTCGCTAGGGTGAAAATATAATACGATAAGATATAATAGAAAGTTTCCGAAAACGAAACCTCCAGGTGTTCGAGCGAGATATGGCTGCGAGACCGGCTGGAGCCGGCCTCGCAGAGTGGGTTAAGAGATTGCGGTGAGGTTCAGGACGCGCGAGTCGGTCAGGCCGCCTCGGCTTCCTCCTCACAGGCTTCTTCGTTCATCCGGGCAGCCCACTGCCCGAAGGCGATGATTTCCTCGACCTCGTCGGCGAGGTCATCGCTTTTGACGATGCCCCGGGCGAATTCGAGGAAGTCGGCCAGGCAGGCGCGACCTTCATCGCTGTTGATGCCGATGGAGGCGCAGTAGGCCCGGACAGCATCGCGGTAGAGGTCTTCGGCGGTGTCGAAGCTGAAGGCCCGGTAGTGCGAGCTGGCCAGAAGCCAGAGAGTGCGAGCCACGCCGGGGGACTCCGAGTAGGGGTCACGGCTGTAGAGCTCGTGGGCTTTGACGTAGAAGCCGCAGGCCTCGTGGTCCTGAAGGACCTCGCGGTGGGCAAAGCCGAGGAGCATGAAAGCTCCTGCCAGCTCGTCCTGGTCGCAGCCTTCCCGGTCGGTTCGTTCGGCGACTAGAGCCTCGGCCTCTTCCAGGCTGTCGGGCTGGAAGCCGTAGGTCTCGCGAATCGCGTCGATGATCCGTTCCAGGGGGCTATCGTTTAGATGCGTCATATTGGCATTCTCCATCTAGTTCCAGGGACTCGAGTTCGAGCCGGTATCGGTTTCCGTGTCGCAGAAGACATGGAAAGTTCTTTCGGGGTAGGTGAGTTCAATGGTTCTGAGGCAATAAACTCCTTCTGGTTGAGAGTGAAAATGGATACCTCTTGATAACTCGAAGAAGTAAGCTGTAGCAAGGGATTCAGAGGTTCTTATCGGGTTGTTACAAGGCGTTAATATAGATTCCCCGGTCTCGGAAGCAAGGAGACACCCTGGAAGTCCCTGCTGGTGAGGGCTTTCGGGCGGGAAACCAAAATTAAACCGATGCGCTAGGTGAGCTAGCGTTAAGGAAGGTTTCGGAGTCTCAACAATTCAGGCTCTCGCTTTTATTGCCGCGAGGATCTGATCGGCTTGTTTTTGAAGCATGGTGGCGTCTGTCGGCTCGTCGAGCCTGCGCAAAACTTTGGCCAGGTGGATCATGGCGGTGGCCAGGTCTTCGTTGAGAAGACCATAAAGCTTTTCGCGAATGTCGATGCTGCGCTGGTAATACTTGCGGGCTTTCCGGTAGTCGAGGTTTTTCTCGTGGCACTGGGCCAGGTGGAAAAGCGTATCGGCAAACAGCTCGGGATTGGTCAGGGGATCCTTTTCATGAATGGCCAGAAGTTGCTCCAGAATGTCTATGGCCTCGCGAGTTTTTTTCTGGCGCGAATAACAGAGAGCGAGCTCGAACATGGCGCCGCCGAGATCGGCTGTCAGGTCTTCTCCTTCCTGTTTCTTGAGGACTTTGATTGCCTGAAGAAGGAGCTTCTCCGCCCGGGCGAAGTCGCTTCCCTGGCAGTTATAGTTGTGGGCCAGGGCGACCCTGGTGAGAGCGGCCCGGATTCCTCCGGCGCCTTCGAGGTCCGTGGCGATTTTGAGAGCTTTCTTGAGAGCAGCGCCGGCCCGGTCGAATTTGTTGATTCTCTGCAGGCACCAGGCTTTCTGGCAGAGGACATTGGCGGTTTCGATGCTCTCCTGTCTTTCGCTCTCCTTTTCCAGGGTCATATCGATCTCGGTGATTGCTTCGTCGAACTTGTGCTGCTCGATTAGCACGGTGACGAGATTGTTCCTGTTGGTGGCCAGAAAGTCCTGGACATCATCTTCGGTATTCTCGTAGATGGCGATGGCTTGCCGGATCGATTCCTCGGCTTCCGGAAGAGCGCCGGTTGCGCATAGACATTTGGAGAGACCCCAGAGGCAATCGGCGATGAACCGATCGCCAGGACCGGACCAGCATTTGGTCACCTTGATCGCCTGACGGAAAAACAGGGTGGCTTCCTGGAAGCGATTCTGGTCGGTATAGAGAATAGCCAGCTCCCAGAGTACCGAGGCGAAGCGGCTGGGATGCTCGTCTTTGAGATGATCTTCCATGATTGTCAGGGCGCGGCGGTAATGCTCCTCAGCCTGGGCCCTCTCTCCCAGTCTGTACTGGCAGCGGGCAAGACCGACCAGGCTGTTATAGACGCGCTCGTCGGCTTCGCCGAATTCTCTTGCCAGCTCCAGGGCGGTCCGGAAGCTTCTCGCTGCCGTCGCATAGTCGCCACGCGAGCGCGCTTCGAGCGCATCCGAATAGGATGTCTCGAATCTGACCTCGGTATTGTCGGTTTTGTCCATGGTCTAGTCTAAGTTTATGATAGCTGTCCCAAATTGCGGAGACAAGAACAATTTTGACCTGTCTGCCGGCAGCCGGAACCATGTGACATCATCGTGACCGGTGGCGTCAGTGTCGTCAGTTGCTTGCCGTATTCAGGCTCTCCTTGCAGATTAAACCGGTTCGATAAGTTCGCTAATGGGACAGCTATCTTCACACAGGTTCTGACTTGTCCTCTGAGAGCCAGTCTGGCTCCTTGCTTGCGGTTGCAGGGCAAGCTTCATGAACCGGACTTAACAGATTGACCGGAATGTCTCGCCCCTGTAGGGATAGAGGTGAATTAACCCCCGCTAACCACCTTCGGAATTCAGCAGCCGACCCGGATTTTTCCAGCACCAGCCTATCTGTCGCCCGTCGAAAGGTACCTCTAATGGTATCGGGGGGAGTGCCCGCCACCCTGAGCAGCTCAACTGCTCAGCGTCGCGTGCATGTCTGTACGCGGTCTTAGACAAGGACAACTCCATGAATAAGACTGGCTATAGAGCCCACGCCGGGATTGTCGGGATAATGATGTGGCTCTTGAGCCTCATCACTGTCTGGCTCACCATCGACCTCACGGCAAGGAGCATCCATCAGCTTGCTGGCGTCTCTCTGAGCGTCGGCTATCTGTATGGAGGTTTCCTGGGGGCGCTACTGGCCGGTGGCCAGCTGGCGTACCTCGGCTTCACGTTGAGCCATAAAGAGACAATCGAAGCCAAAATACTCATCGCTCTGGCAAGCATTGTCTCGCTTGTCACCAACTTCTGGGCTCTGACCGAAAAGGCGGAATTCGGCAGCCTGGTATGGTGGGCTTCTGCCGTCTACGGACTGGCGGTAGTGACGATGTTGATTCTCGGACTGGTAGTGGCCAGTCAGCTTCTATTGCTGGCTGACTGGCAGTGGTGCGAGCGGCTTGTTCCGAGACGAGCAGCTCCTGAACCTGTGATCGTGGCGACGCCGGAGCCTCCTGTCTCTACGGACAGCGAGCCCTCCGGGCAGGAGCTGGCGGAGGAGACTGCCGAGGATTTATCCGAGGTGAGTTTCGATAATCCTCCTGCCGTGGTGCTGCCGGAAGAGCCCGAAGCCCCGCCGCCTCCTCTCGAGGAAGCGCCGGAGCCGGAGGATTCTTCTGAGCTGGCGCTGGTCCAGGATCGTCCTGCCGAGGCGCAAGTCCCGGTAGACCCACAAGATTCCGCCATCGCAATCGTCTCGAAAGACTCGCTCGCCATCGAGGTCTCCTCCGGAGGAATCGTGAGAGTCGAGGTGAAAGGCGTTTCGCGAAACAAGATGAAAGGGCTTCGCACCGATCTCGTTCGTTCCGTAACCAATATGGTGGACTGGAGCAATCCCCGGTCCCTGGGAAACCAGAGCTGGGAATTCACCGGGCGCCTGAGGAGAAAGGTCAAGCGAGAGAAAGTCGTGAAGCTCCTCGAGGAGTTCGGCCGGGTTTATTGAATCGGACCGTCCTCGAGACAGTCGGGGCAGCCGGAAGGCAGCCCCGACTCTCTTGTATTTCTCTATTTCCTGTTTGGCAATTTACGAGTTGAGCTGTGCGCCTCACTGTCCACCCTCATCGGTGGCCAGCGACGCGTGCAGCGCCGCAGCCGCACGCGGATTGTCTCTATAAGAAAGGAGCCATAGATGGCAACCAAAGCGGCCAAAGAAAGAATAACCACCCTGACCAAAATTGCCTTGGTAATACTAGGGGTAGGCACCATCTCCGGTATGTATCTGTCTCTGTCACACCTGGCCGAGACGATTCATTCCTTTACGGTAGGAGGTGGTGAAACTGACTACAAGAGCTGGTTTATGGCTCTGGTTATTGATGGATTCCTGCTCGGTGCCGAGCTGTCCATCATTATCCAGACGTATCATAAGGATGCTCGTGGTTTCTCGATTACACTCTTTCTGGTGTGCGCTTTCCTGAGCGTCGCCCTCAATACCTGGGCCTTCGTCGAGCATGCTCCTGCCGACAAACCCTGGGCGAAGGAGTTCGCGATCATGCTGGGCGTTCTCTTGCCCGCCATGATCATCGTAGCAGCTGTGGTCGCTTCCAAGCTTCTGCAGGGACTGCTGGGTAGCATTGCCGCCGAAGGTGCCTCCGGCAGCAAGCAGCGGACGAATTCGCCCCGGAAAAGGACTCCGGTAAAGAAGGCGGCTTGAGAAACCCGGGAGGCAGGCGCAAGCCTGCTTCCCGTCTTTTTTTGGTCGGGTGAATTATTAAAACAGATAGTAGATGTTGGTGAGATATTTTGATACTTGGATATATCGATGGAGACAGGCTTGCCAGCCTGGTTGTCGAGATCCTGCGTAATCTTGCTTGTTCTACTTGCTCTTTTCTTACTAGAGTCCAGGTATCGTCTCCTTTTTCCCTTTTCAATTTCTCTACCTCCAACACCGAAAGGCTTCATTCTCAGCGCGTTCTGGTTTACACCCTCCACATATTGCGTGGAGGAGTCGAGTCTCCATTTCCAATCGAGGCAATTTCCATGTTGAAGCATTTCACCCCTCTGATTTTTCTCCTGCCTCTGGCTGCCATCGGCTGCTCCAGGCAAAGCGATGTTTTCGATGATCCCGTGCCCTTTCCCGAGTCGCTTCCGGCTCGGGTCGAGCTTCCCGACGACAGCCAGGGCATCGACGGCCGCTTCAAGCTGGTCTCTCCCGATACCGGCAGGCTGATTTATGTTCGCACCGAGTTTCGCAACGGCGAGACTGCCCTGGAGCTTTTCAGAGACGACGAGAGTCTGCGCGAAGTGCAGGTGCACTACCCGCTGCCTGAAAACTCCGGGGGCTCTGGAGCCCGGGAGCGTCAGAGCAAGCTCGATCTGATTTATGACGAGGACGGCAGGACCATCCTTCTCGAGCGCGCCTACGCTGCTGACGGCAAGCCCATGCGCTATGGGAGCCGTTTGCCTGATGGCTCTTTCGACACCCGGGACTATTACGGCGATGGCAGCACTGTCCATCGGCACCAGGTGCTGGATCGAAAGGACAAGATCGTCCTGGTGGAGCTGTTCCGGGAAAACGGCACCATCGAAAGCGCCCGCCGAGTCGACCGCTACGGTGGCAGCGAGCTGGTGGAGTACCGCTCCGATGGAACGACCATCGCGTCTACCAAACGCGGCTCGAGCCCTTATGACTCGGTCTACCGGACGGTATTCGCCGAAGACGGCAAGACTGTCGTGATGAAAGTCACATACACGTCTTACACCATCGAGGCGGAGTACTTCGGCCCGGATGGCAAACTCGTCGAGAAGCGGCAGTTCTCAAGCTACGGACGAACCACTGTCCGCAACTATGACGAGAATGGCAAGGAAAAGCTCGTCCGCATCTGGACGAGCAAGAGCAATGACGACTGGACCGATGTCGGACCCGATCGGCACCTGACCGAGTTGCAGGAGCACGGCGAGGACGGCAAGACCACTCGCAAGATCACTTTCTATCCAGACGGCACGACGCCCCGGACTGTTTTCCTTCCCGAAGACGGTCACTATCTCAAGGGAACCTACAGGCACTTCAGACCAGACGGCACCCTCGAGAAAGAAGAGTACAAGGAGGATTACAACAAGGTCCGGGACGAGAAAGAATTCACCGTCGAGGATGATGTCCACGAAGACCTTCCTCCCGGGAGTCTCGAATGGCAGGAGCGGGAGAAGCCACCGGTTCTCTCCGATATGCCCCTGTCACCTCCGGACTGCGGAGAAGATTGCTATGGCGGTCTCTTCCCCGGAGTGAGACGGATGCCCGGGCTTCCGGGACTTCCCGTGCTTCCGGGACTGTCAGGACCTCCTGGTCTTTCCGGTCTCCCCGGTCGAGCCGATTTGTTCGGATTTCCG
>JAGQHH010000100.1 GCA_020431945.1 Cyanobacteria bacterium HKST-UBA02
GCTGCTACCGAGACCGAACTGAAAGATCGCAAGTATCGTTTCGAAGATGCTCTCAACGCTACCCGCGCTGCTGTTGAAGAAGGTTACGTCTCCGGAGGCGGCACCACTCTTCTCAACATCGCCAAGAAGCTCGAGAAGAGCGCCAAGGATCTCCACGGTGACGAGCGCACCGGTTTCGAGATCGTTGTTCGCTCCTTCGAATACCCGGTCCGCCAGATCGCCAGCAACGCCGGTCTCTCCGGTGAAGTAGTGGTCGAGCGTATCAAAGAGAAGAACGAAGATGGCTACGGCTTCAATGCCATGAAGTTCGAATACTGCGACATGGCCAAGGCCGGTATCATCGATCCCGCCAAGGTCGAGCGCTTCGCCATCCAGAACGCCAGCTCTATCGCTGCAATGTTCCTGACCACCGAAGCTCTGGTTGTCGATCTTCCCGAAGAGAAGAAAGCACCCATGATGCCCGACCATGCCGGTATGGGCGGCTTCTAAACCAGGCCAATAGATAGCGAGAAGGGGGTCGCCCGGCGACCCCCTTTTTGTCTGCATGTAAAAAAGTCAAACGCCGAAGCGCTCCCGGAAGGAAAGGAGCTTCGCCAGATCGATATTGCCGCCGCAGGCAACTACTACCACTGTCTCGCCCGGGGAATAGTCGATTTTCTTTCCGGTCAGGGCTGCGATATTGCAGGACGCCGCCGGCTCCAGAAGCACTTTGTCATGGTCCAGGGTGCTCAGGATCGCCTCCACGGAAGAGCGATCGTCCACTACGGCAATGGCGGATACTTTCTCCCTGATGATGGCAAGCTGTCTTTCCCGGCTTCGTCTGGCGCCCAGGCTGTCGGCGATGGAGGTGATGGCCGGAAGCTCGACGAGCTTGCGGGCGCGTACACTGCGGCTCATGCAGTCGGCTCCCTCGGTTTCGACACCGGCGACTCTGGTGCCCGGTGCCAGCCAGGTGGTGGCGGATGCAATACCTGAGATGAGACCGCCTCCACCTATGGATGCGACAATCAGATCCGGTCTGGGACCCTGCTCCAGAATCTCGGCCACTATGGTGCCCTGACCGGCCATCACCTGCTCGTTGTCGAAAGGATGGATGTAGGCGCGCTCGTTCCTGACCGCATATTCCATGGCGCTTTCATTGGCGTCGTCCCAGGAAGCTCCTTCGATGATGATTTCGGCATCCAGTTTTTTGAGGGCTTCGATTTTGTGCGAAGCGGTACTCTCCGGCAGGAAGACCGTGGCTCTGCTGCCCAGCAGGCGTGCGGCATAAGTGAGACCGAGACCGTGGTTGCCACCGGAAGCAGTGACTACGCCCCGGCGCAGTCCTTCTTCGTCGAGCTGGCAGACGGCGTTGATGCCGCCTCTCACCTTGAAAGAGCGGGTAGGCTGGAGACATTCGAGCTTGAGCAGAACCTCGGCGCCGGTGACCTCGCTCAGGTATGCCGAGCGAATCAAAGGTGTGGGCTTGAGCCATGACTTGACATTGCAGGCAGCGAGTTTGAGCTCGTGGCTGCCTATGGACCTGGTAGACATGCTGAGTATTTTACACAAAGGGGACCCTGACTGGCACTGAAATGCGCCGGTAGTGCTATGTCACAGTCAAGTGCGAGGAGGAGGGAGCGATGACTACTAAATTCGAGAAATTTGATTTGCTCGATATACTCGAGCTGGAGCTCAAGGGCATAGGCATGCTAATCGATGAGCTCATCGGCAATTATGCTGGGATGACCAATGAAGAGCGCCTGGGCGAAGTAGCTCATGTGTTCGATGCACTGAATCGTCACCTGACTACCCAGAAACGGGTGATCAAGTGCCTGGAGGGAAGCTCGGTCTCCGATGAGATGCTTGCCGAGATCCGGAGACGCTGCGGGAAGATAGACGATCTCGAGCACTCCATGGTGATGAGCCATGTGGATGAGACAGCCTTCATCCACGATCTGGTAGAGCTGCGGGACAGGCTCCGGGATTTCGCCCGGTGCGAGTCCGGAAAGGTATTCAAAGCCATGCGCATGAAGCTCACCGGAGCCGAGAAGAACATGGTGGAGAAGCAGATCACCAGGGAGCTGGTGGGCTAGCAGATGTGCTAGAACTTGTGTCCAGATCTGATATGGTGGTTTATATAGGATCAGGATTCACAGTTTTCAGCATGCCCATCGAAAGGAGCTCAGCCGATTGACCGAAGTGTTTGTCATAGGGCTCGGTGTCGATCCCAGAGATGATCAACCGATTCTGGTGCTCAGCGATGCTGCCGGAAAGCGTGCGCTGCCCATATGGATCGGCGCTCCGGAAGCCAGTGCCATCTCCAGCGCTCTTCGCAAGCAGGACTTCGGCAGACCCATGACCCACGACCTCCTGTTCAATACCATCCAGGAGCTCGATTACGCCGTCAAAGGAATCGAGATAGTAAAAGAGACCAACAATATCTTTTTTGCCACCATCAAGCTTGTATCCCGCAAAGGCAAGGGCAAAGAAGTCATCCGCGAGATCGACGCCCGGCCCTCCGATGCCATCGCCATCGCCATCCGCGCCAACGCGCCACTGCATGTAGCCAGCGAGGTATTCGAGTCCCGGTCCGTTCCCCTGGAGAGAGAAGGGGATGAGGAGATCGAGCTGGTGGCTGAAGAGAAAGAAGACGATCAGGAATTCAAGCGCTTCTTGAGCGAAGTGAAAGCATCCGATTTCAAGCTCGAATAGATTTACTAACTACTGCTTGATATCGACGGAGCGGTAAGAGAGCTTTTCGGCCAGGCGCTCATAGGTCTCGGCCTCTTTGTCTTTCTTGGCTTTTCTCATGAGACTGGCATAGCCTTTCAGGGCGTCTTCCACGGTCTGATTGTAAAGCGACGGGCTGGCGGACACCGATGCCATGGCTTTCTCGAGCAGGGGCTTGGCGCGCCAGCTATAGCCCATGCGATTGTAGACGCTTGCCAGGCGGCAGAGGGTGTCGACATAACGTCCGTCCGTGGCACCATAACGTATGGCATGCTCCAGGGATTCCTTATACATGCCGGCAGCGAGGACGAGCTCGCCCCGGGCGTCGGCTTTGCGGGCAACATTGTTGAAAGAGTTGAACAGATCCAGAACCGGCGGATGGTCGTCGGGTGTGGGCTCGCTCGTCTGGGCCCGGGCGGGGGCGCAAGCCAGAGCGCAAAGCAGGGTCATCGCCACTAGAGCATTTCTGGTATCTTTTCTCATTCCTTTGATCTCCGCTTCCCGAGAATAACTTACCCGGCTATCGAATTAATTAGGGCATAATTTAAGCAACTGGAGTAAAAGAAAACGCAATGCTCTTGAGGACCTGTTTATTCCTGATCACAATTGTCTGGGCCTGCCCGGGCGCGGTCCTCGCTCAAACGAGCGAGATGGAGAGACAGACCCGCCAGATGGAGCGGCGGATGGTCAACGAGCAGGCTGATTTCCAGCTCTATCTCCAGATGATGAAAGTCAACAACTATCTCTACCAGTACTGTCTCTGGAATCACCGCTGGCCCGAGCCAATCGATCAAGAGAACCAGGTGATCAACCAGCTTTCCGAGCTGATTCCGAACAACCCGTACAAACCTGCCCAGCTTCAGGAGTCGGCGGGGGAGAGCACCGACCCCGACTATCGCTATGTCAATCAACCGCTCAATGAAGACTATTCCGGTCAGGCCGCTTCCGGATTCTCCCGGGAGTCCTCTTACGTGCCGAATAATTCTTACGAGGCTTACGGCAGCAAGAAGATCAAGCTCAAATTCAACCCCAGTCTCACTATCCAGGAGGCGGAAGAATGGGAGAGCGATCCGCCCGATGAATGGCAGGAATCACCTGGCACCATTACTGGTATCAGTAACGGCATGAATCTGGTGGTCGTCTGGGGCGCTGGTGCCGATGGTCGGCCGATCAAGGTGCCGGGCGGGCGCAAAGTGCGCCTTTTCATAACCAATATCCTCATGGATGCCGAGGGTTACGGAAACAATTAATCAACGAACAATTCGCAATCGCGCCAGGCATGATTGTAGTTTTGTTGATTCCTTGAACAGAGCACTTTACAGAGAAGCTCTTTGCGTCAGGGATTCGCTATGCAAAGCGAGAAATCTTTTTGCGACGGCTTCTCAATAGGCGCTTGGATCACTTGCATCTGATGCTTCGTTGCCAGAGGAGCGGTGTATTCAAGAAGCACTATTTCTTCCGGAACTGGCTACAATGCTCCGGTAGTTAATGAGGAGCGACCTGTGAGCGAACTCAATGAGATCCTGCACAATATCGCCGACCATACCGAGACACTGCACCGGATAATCGGCGATCAGAATCTGGAGACCGAGCTCAAGCGCAGGCTGGTGGAGCATATCATCCTCGAGGAGAAAGACAACTCCGAGCGATTGAGACGGTTGCATTCAGGCAATCCCAGACCGATCACTCAGAAGCTCCTGGACCACAGCTATTTCCTGCAGAAAATGGTTTCTTCGGATTCCATGACTGTCGAGCTCAAGGCGGAGCTTCTCCATCATTTCATGGAAGAGCACCAGGAATGGCAGCGGGATCTACAGGTCGACTATCATGCTCCGGGGCCGGGACCGGCTACGGTTTTGGCGGCCGGTTCAGATTCTCCGAAAAATGAAAGCACAACATCTTGGACAGTCGGCCCCATGTGGGGTCAGGGAGGCTAACGTGTGGAAGAGTCATCAGAAGCTCACTGAGCTTCCTATTACCGAACAACAAGCGCAGAGCATGCTCGAGGACGCCGTGCAGGAAGTACGCCGCACGGTGGTGGCGCGCAAGCTCATGGCACTCTACGGGCCTCTGGGCGCCGGCACCGAGTCGGTGTCGCTCGAGCGGCACAGCCAGGACTCGCCGGCTGAAATCGATCTCGAGGGAAAACCCGATCCCGAGCCTATCGGCGCTCACGAAAAAGAGCAATATGTCCGGGTACCGATTATCTATAAGGACTTCATACTTCACTGGCGCGATGTCAAATACAGCCAGGACACCGGCTCTCCCCTGGACAATACCCATGCTGTAAGAGCCGCCCATCAGGTAGGCGACAAAGAGGACAATCTTCTCTTCAACGGCTCCGAGGATCTGAAGATCTTTGGTCTTCTCAACTGTCCTGGTATCCAGACCATCGAAGGCGGAGACTGGACCAAGCCCGGCGACTCGGTGGCGGACGTTTATACCGCGGTGCGCAGCCTCCTGGCTAAGGACCATCACTTCCCCTATGTACTGGTGATGTCCCTCGATATGTACGAAGCGCTGCTCAAGCCGGTGCGCGAATCCCCGGTTCTCGAGCTCGAGCAGATAAGCAAGCTCTGTGTCGACGGCGTCTACTGGAGCGCTCAGATCCCCTCGGGCACTGCCGCCCTTCTCTCCACCGGTTCCCAGAATTTCGATATAGCCGTGGCGGAGGATCTGCGTATCGCCTATCTCGGACCCAGCGACATGAACTACCGGTTCCGGGTCTATGAGTCCCTGGTTCTGAGAGTGAAGCGACCCACAGCCATCTGCATGATCAAGTCCAGGAGCAAAGGCAAGTAATCGGCCGGTCTCAATGAAGAACCGGCCTCTTCGAGAGGCCGGTTTTCGCTTTTATAAGATCTCTGGTCTCAGGCTACTGAGATCATCGGAGCGAATGAGAGCACGGCTTGAATAGCGAGCAGAGTCTTGGCGGCACGATGAGCGACATAAGGATTGTCGTCGTCGAGAAGGCGAGAGAGCCAGGATTCGCCGAGATTGGGATTCTCGGCCATCTGGTAGCGAACATATTCGCTCTGATCGGCGGCCAGCATCTCGAGAGCCCGGGCCGGAACATTGGGATTGTCGCTGACGGCGGCTCTGTCGTCGGGATCTTTGTCCACTGCAAGAGCCAGAAGGATGGCTTCGGGGGTTTTTTCGTTCTCTGCCACCCTCATGCGCACCCGCGCATCAGGATTTTGGGAGAGGCGAAGGAGTTCCGGGTTTTGAGTATCTGGGTTTCCAGCAGGAAAATAGTCAGTGAGATACGTCGCAATCATTGGATCTGATTACCTCTTCGAAATATGCTTAACAATTAGAATCTAAGAAAGCTCTCAGATCAAGTTGACAAAGTTTAATCCGGGATAATCTGGACCTGCATCGATCCTGTATCTCATTACCCGCCAAGCAATAGAGAGAATGTTATCGTAAATATGAACAAAAAGTTAAGGGTGTCTCGAGATGCGCCAGGGCTGCGGGGTTCGAGCAAGGGTATATGACAAACGTGGAAGACAACTGTCCGAGCTGTTTGAAGCCCAGGCAGGCTGGCCAGAGCGGCAGCCTCACCCAGTGGATCGCTGTCTGTCGCTGTCATGAGGAGGAAAACCTCACTCAACAGGCGGAGTCCCTCAATATCTGTTTCAAGTGCGGCAAAGCGATCGATCCCGGGCGCTCGGGCAGTTTTACCCAGTGGATCTTCCGCCCGGAGAGTTGCCGCTGCGATGTGCCCCTTCGTTTTGCCGCGGCCCTGGATTCGGCCGCCGAATCGAAAGAGGCCCCGGAGTTCGTCGAAGAAGAGGACCTGGAGTTCCTCGATCTTCCCTCCGACCAGTTTCCGGTGGAGCGTTACCGTCCCATGAGCAAGATCGGCTCAGGCGGGGCCGGCTCGGTCTATCTCTGCCGGGACAGTGTGCTCAATAAAGACGTGGCAGTGAAATCCCTGAGCTCGGTCACTCCGGCGCAGCTCATCACCTTCCAGCGCGAAGCCCGGGTAACGAGCCAGCTCAACCATCCGAATATCGTCCGGGTCTTCGACTTCGGAGTGGTGGACGGACGTATTCCTTATATGGTGATGGATTTTTTCGACGGCGTTAGCCTGAGCCGTTACCTGGAAGAAAATGGAGCCCTTCCCGAGGAGCTGGCGACGGACGTGATCATCCAGGTTTGCCAGGCTCTTTCTAAGGCTCACGGCATGGCCATCTTCCACCGCGATCTGAAGCCGGGCAATGTCCTGGTGCGAAAGCGGGAGGGGGGTCTAGAGGCGAGGCTCATTGATTTTGGGATTGCCCATGTCGGGGTGGACAGGGCAGATCACACGCCTACCATGCTGGAAGGCAAGAAAGTGGTAGGTACTCCGGCTTATATGAGCCCGGACCAGATCGACACCGGCAATTATGACGCCCGGAGCGAAATCTACTCCCTGGGCTGTGTTCTCTACGAGCTTGTCACAGGCGAGCAGGTCTTCACCGGCGCCAATGCCCTGGATGTCGTATACAAGCATAAGAATGAAGAACCGCCGGTGGTGCGATCTTCTACTGGTCTGGATAAAGTTATCGACCGCTGCCTGGAGAAAGACCCGGAACTCCGTTACCAGAGTGCCGAAGATCTGGCCGGGGCTCTGCGCGGTCTGGAGCGTGAGGCGCCCGGGCCTCAGGGTGTCCAGTTGGATATCAAGAAAGGTGGCGGGAAGACCTCGCCTCTTGTTGCAGCGATGGTGATCGGTGGCGCTCTCGTTTCCTCGGTGGTGCTACTCTCGGTGCTCGGTATCGTCGATCTGCAGAAACCGCAAAAAACTGCGGTGAAGACCGGTAAGCCGGAGGATATGGATGCGAAAATGCTGCCTGAGCTCGTCGGGCAGAAGGCTCCGGTCAATGAAGACATTCCGGTGGAGAACAGAGCGCTCAATGACACCACGATTCTTTTTACCGGGCCCACCGCCATGGCCTCTTTTCGTAAAGAAGTGGCGGAGAATCCGGGCAAGCGCTATCTCAATATCGCCCTGCAATATGCCAATCTCAGCGATGACGATATCGAGGAGCTGGTCAAGCTCAATCCCCAGGCTCTTCTTATAAGCGGCAATCCGAGACTCACCGACCGGAGTTGCGAGCTCATCGCCAGGCTTCCTTTCATCGACCGTCTGGAGCTGGAGGAATCGCCGAAGATAACCGGCAAGGGTCTGGCCATGCTCGACAAGTCACCCCGGCTGGCCTATATGTCCTTTCGCAATTGCAATCTGAGCGACACGGATCTTGCCAGTCTCAAACCCGATTCCCCGCTTTTCAAGCTGATTGTATCCGGCAACCCCCGGCTCACTCTTGCCGGCATCGAGAAGCTCTCGAGGCGCAAGCGCACTCTCGAGGTGGTGGCGGAAAATTGTGCCGGTATCGGTCGCCCGACCCCGGCACAGATCCAGAGGCTCTACTCCCTGGCCAATATCAGGCTCAATCTTGTGGACGAAGGAGACTTCGACCTCAAGAAAATCACCGAAGATTTCATGCTCGAGTGAGCACCAGGAAGTGCTGATCTAAGTAGCCGCGCAGGGCGCCTTCATCCAGAGGTTGGCTACGGAAGGCGATATAGCTGTCCGGTCTGATCAGATAGAGACAGGCCGAGTCCGCTCCGTATTTGTGCTTCACCGAGTGGTCCCAGTCGGTGGCGATGCGGCTCTCGTCATTGAGCAGGCTCGCCAGGCTGTCCCGGTCTTCATGGCTGTCCACGATCACATGCCAGTCGATGATGTCTCCATAGTCGGAGTCGATGGATTTGATCAGGGCTGCTGCTTTCTCGAGAGACTCATGGCTCGGCTCGCGACCGGCCAGCACGAGAAGATTGTGCCTGGTTCCGGCCAGCAGCGGGTAGAGTCGCTCGGGTGAAGTCTCATTGCGGCTCTCCACAAATGCATCCGGGGCCAGGTCCCCGGCCCGGGGTCCCCTGTGGAATTCCATATAACCGGTTAGCCCGTGACTGTCTTTCAGATCCTTCAGAGGCGGCACCACAGAATCGATCAGGCTCGGGGCATGCTCGGCGACGATGGCTGATTTGCGATAGTTGAGCGAATGCTCCGAGATGCTGTTGCGCATTCTCTCCTGAATGACCTCCTGGGCCGAGAGCAGGGGCGCGATTTTGTTGCGGAGATGCTTGGCCACAGGATTCCTGGTGGTATTTACCTTCATCATGAAGTCGGTCATCTTGAGGACACCAAGGGCGATGGCAAGACGCTCGTCGTTATAGCTCTCCAGAAAGTCTTCCGACACCCGGCCCGATAGAGCAAGAGCAAGCTTCCAGGCGAGGTTGCAGGCGTCCTGTATGCCGGTGTTCATGCCCTGACCGCCTGCCGGGCTGTGAATGTGGGCAGCGTCGCCGGCGATAAAGACCCGACCGACGCGGTAGCGATTGACATGCCGGCGGTGAATGGCGAATGCCGCTATCCAGCGCGGATCGCCCAGGGTGAGCTTGGTGGGGCAGCGCTCGTCCACGACTTTCTGGACTTCGGCGAGATCCGGTTCTTTCTCAGACGGCGCAGTCTCGCCGATATCGCCGACGATCCGGTAGCGGTTGTTGCCGTACGGGAAAATGGCGAGGAGCCCGTCGCCGTTGTTGAATACATTGATCTCGTTCTCGGCGATATCGCCCTCTACCGATACATCTCCCAGCAGGAAAGTCTCAGGGTACTGCTCGCCTTCGAAGTCCAGACCGAGAAGATGGCGGACCTTGCTGTGGGCTCCATCGCAGCCGACCAGATAGCGGCAGGAGATCTCCTGGCGATTGCCGTCCGCATCGACAATGGTGGCAATCACCCGATCGCTGAGCTGCTCCATCTCGACGAGCTCCAGGGAATGCTCCACCGATTTGCCGAAACTGCCGAGGAGCTTGCGGAGGAGCTCCTCCGTCCTGCTCTGGGGCAGGCAGAGAGCGAAGGGGAAGGGGCTGTCGAGCTCGTCGAGGGTGAGATGAGCGATGCGTTTGCCGTCGGCGAAAACATTGATGATATTCACTTCCACCCCGGAAGCGAGAAACTCGTCGATTACTCCGAAGTCGTCCAGGATCTCCAGGGTGCGCGAATGCACTCCCAGGGCTTTCGATTTGTCGGACGGCTCTTTGTATTTGTCGATAACCCGGAAATTCACGCCTTGCCTGGCCAGTTGAATCGCCATGGTCAGGCCGGTCGGCCCGCCGCCGACTACCAGCACGTCAAGATCGGTTTTCTTGTCTGTCATCTCAGTCTCGTCTCCTCACAAGTAGTGCCACCGCATATGCTTCCATCGCCTCGCCCCGGCCCACCTCGCCCATACGCTCGGCGGTCTTGGCTTTGAGGCTGATTGATTCCGTTCCGATCGAGGCGACCCCGGCCAGGCTCGCCTTCATGGCTTGATAATGGCTCGACAGACGCGGCTTCTCGCAGACGACAGTAGCGTCGATATTGCCGATGGCGAAGCCGTGCTCTTCGAGCAATGCCACTGTCTTCTCCAGCATCGCCAGGCTCCTGATTCCTTTGATCGAAGCGTCTCCGGGTGGAAAGTGCTGGCCTATGTCGCCGAGACCTGCTGCGCCGAGAAGAGCATCGATGATGGCATGGGTGAGGACGTCGCCGTCCGAGTGTCCGGCCAGCCCGCGATCGAATTCGATCTCGATGCCGCCCAGAAAAAGCGGAATACCGGGCTCGAGCCTGTGGATATCGTAGCCATTGCCTACCCTGAAGGGGCAATCGATTTTACTACCCGCCATCGACGTTCCTCAGGAGATCGTGAGCAGAAGGCTGTCCCGCTCCACGGTCTGACCGACTTTGACTTTGATATCGCCAATGGTGCCATCCATATCCGCCACTATATCCGATTCCATCTTCATGGCTTCGAAGACGATCAGACGTTGTCCGGATTTCACCTGGTCGCCTTTCTTGACCAGGAGCTCTTTGACCAGACCGTGCATGGAAGAGGTGATCTCGCCGCTAGCTCCGGGTTTGCTCCGGGCGCTCCGGGAGGCTCTTCTTGCCGGGGTGCGGGTTCCGGCAGTTTTGCCGGTTTCGGCGCCCGCCGGTACCAGCTCAGTCACCTGGACCTTGAAGACTTTCTGATCGACTTCGACCTCGTAGGTCCTGGCGCCGGAGCTTTCGCCATTAGTCTCCACCGGCTTCAGCGAGGATCCCCGGCTGGCATTGAAGTTTTTTTTTTCGCTTCTGGCTTTGATGTCTTTCCAGCCCGGCATCATTTCTTTTTCGACATAAGCCGTATGGACTTCCCCTGCCTGGTACGTGGGATCATCGAGAAGAGCCAGATGGAAAGGAATGGTGGTCTTCACTCCCTCGATGACGAAGTCGTTGAGAGCCAGGCGCATTCTCTGTATGGCTTCGGGCCGGTTGCGACCCCAGACCACGAGCTTGGCCAGGAGAGAGTCATAGAAAGGCAATACCTGATAGCCGGGATAGGAAGCGCTGTCCACCCGAGAGAAGGGATGCTGAGGCTCGACATAATCGGTGATAGTGCCGGGATTGGGCATGAAGTTCTTGTCCGGATCCTCGGCGTTGATCCGGCACTCGATGGAGTGCCCGCGCTGGGTGAAATCTTCCTGGCTCACCGAGAGCTTCTCGCCGGTAGCGATGAGAATCTGCTCTTTGACGATGTCGACTCCGGTGGTCATCTCGGTGATCGGGTGCTCCACCTGTACCCGGGTGTTCATCTCCAGGAAATAGAAATCTTCGCCGGACACGAGAAATTCCAGGGTGCCCGCCGATGTATAGCCGAGAGCGCGGGTGCCGCGCACGGCTGCTTGGAGAAGCTTCTCTTTGACCTGGGGATCGAGCTTGGCTGCCGGGGTCTCTTCCAGGAGCTTCTGGTGCCGGCGCTGGCTCGAGCAGTCTCTCTCATATAAGTGGATGACATTGCCGTGATTGTCGCCTAGAACCTGCACTTCGATATGGCGCGGTTTGTCTAGATACTTCTCGACATATACTTCGGGGCTGCCGAAATAGCTGGCGCCTTCTCGCTGTGCTCCGGCAAGAGCTGTATCCACCTCGCTGTCGTTGCGGACCACGCGAAGTCCTCGACCGCCACCACCGGCGCTGGCTTTGATGGCGATCGGGTAGCCGAAGCGCGAGGCGATCTCTTTGACCTTTTCCGGGTCGGTGACCGGGTCGATGGTGCCGGGCACCACGGGTACGCCTGCTTTTTCCATGACCTGGCGGGCATGCACCTTCGATCCCATCTTTCTGATCACGTCGGCGCCGGGACCCACGAAAGTGATACCGGCTCTGGTGCAATCCTCGGCGAACTGTCCGTTTTCGGCCAGGAATCCGTAACCGGGGTGGATGGCTTCCGCGCCGGACTTCTTCGCCAGCTCGAGGATCTGAGAGGCATCCAGATAGACCTGGTTGGGCGGCCCTTCGAGTTTCCAGGTCTCACCGGCGAGCTTGACGTGACGGCTTTCCCTGTCCGGCTCCGAGAAGATAGCTACCGGAATGATGTCAAGCTCACGACAGGCCTGGATTATTCTTACGGCGATTTCACCACGGTTTGCGATTAGAAGTTTCTTGAACATTTCGGCTTCGATCCTCGGAGAATGTGACGTAAAAGCTAAATTAGCTTTCAGCAAGCGCATATGCTGCGACCTGAGACCAAGCTATCAGCATCGCAATAAAAAGGAATAAGAAAACAGGAAAATATCATTTTTGCTGCCCATGGGTGCATGCCGGGGCAGTTGAACAACTGTTGACTTCCTGGTTTTCCAGAGCGTAATGATGATAGGATCTCTCTGGTCACTTAGTAAGGCGGACTATGTCAACCGCGCAATCTTTCAAACGGATCTTCATGGCCGGCTCGGGCTTCATGGGCCGTGCCATCGCCTACCTCATCGTTTCACGATCGAAGGCTGAGGTGGTTCTCTACGATATCTCGGACGACGCCCTCAAGCTGGCGCTTTCCGAGATCGATAAGTTCGGGGCCAAATCCGTGGAGAAGGGTCTCTTCAGCGAGAAGGAGCTGGCTGAGATCAAGGGGCGTATCGTCACCAGCACATCTACGGATAAGGCTGCCGACTGCGATCTGGTGATCGAAGCGATTCGCGAGGACCTCGATGTAAAGAGAGAGCTTTTCGCCAGGCTCGATAAGACCTGTCCGGCGAATACGGTCTTCGCCTCCAACACTTCCTCTCTGCCCATTACCAGCCTGGCATCGGCTACCAGCCGTTCGGACAAATTTATAGGTATGCATTTCTTCTCCCCGGCTCATGTCATGAAGCTGGTGGAGATCATCCCCGGCGTGGATACCAGCGATGAGACCATCGCCAGGGTGCGGACCTTCGGGGAGAGTCTGGGCAAGACCATCATCAAGTCCAAGGACTTCCCGGGCTTCATCACCACCCGTCTCGGGATGGTCCTCATAAACGAAGCGGCTTTCGCCCTCATGGAAGGGCTCTCGAGCCCGGAAGAAATAGATCAGGGTATGACCCTCGGTTATAACCATCCGATGGGACCCCTGGCCCTTGCCGACTTTGTCGGACTGGACATCGTCCTCAATATCATGGAGACGATGCAGGAAGGCTTCGGCGATCCCAAATACCGTCCCTGCCCGGTGCTCAGGCAACTGGTTACCGCCGGGCACCTGGGACGAAAAACCGGTAAAGGCTTCTACGCATATGGTGGCAAAGGGTGATCTCGATAACCTTATACATGGTTACCACTTTCCTCATCCTCGGCTTGTTCGGGCTGACCTGCGCTTTCTATCATTACCTGCGCCAGGTCGAGACTTCGACAGTCCCGGAGAAGAGCCTGCCCTTCATCTCGATTCTCGTACCCGCCCGTAACGAAGAAGGCAAGATCGAGCGCTGTATCGAGTCCTTGCTCAAGCAAGATTATCCAAACTTCGAGCTGATCATCATCGACGATCGCTCCACCGACCGCACCGGCGAGATCATCGAGTCCTTTGCCGCCCGGGACAACCGGGTCCGTTATGTCCAGGGCAAAGACGCTCCGGACGGCTGGATCGGCAAGTGCAACGCCCTCGCTCATGCTGTGGGCTATGCCTCCGGAGACTGGCTGGTCTTCACCGACGCCGACACCTATCACAATCCCAATTCGGTGCGGGACGCCGTTTCCCATGCCGTGGTCAACAAGCTCGACCTGCTCTCCTTCATGCCCCTGCAAGAGCTGGGCAGTTTCCCCGAGCGCCTGATCATGCCGCTTCTCCTGGGCTCTTTCCTCCTGGGCGATCCTTTCCATACGGTCAACGATTCCGATGCCAAGCGGGCTTATGCCTACGGACAATTCGTTCTCTGCCGGGGCAGCTCTTATGATGCCGTGGGCGGTCACCAGAGCGTCCGGGACGAGATCGTCGAAGACCATGCCATGGCCCGGGTCTTCAAAGAAAAGGGCTATAAGATTGCTGTGGCTGACGGCAAAAACCTCTACAGCGTCCGCATGTACACGGATCTCGAATCCCTCTGGCAGGGCTGGACCAAGAATCTCTTCTCCTTCATCGACAGCCGCCTGAGCAACCTGGTTCTCATCCTGGTGATGATGAACACCGTGGTCCTCCTGCCTTATTTCGAGCTCGCCTGGGTGATTGCCGAATGGTTCGAAGGCGATGTGACCATCAATACCTACCGTCTCACGGTCCTGGTCCTGGTTCAGTATGTCACTCTCTACCTCTGGTACAAGAAGACCGCCGAGCATTTCAAAGGTGTCGACTGGCGCCACTTCTTCCTCCATCCTTTCGGGATCGTCGGCGTCAGCGCCCTGTATATACATTCGGCCTATCTGGTTCTTTTCGGCGAGCAGGTCAACTGGAAAGGCCGCCGCTATGTAGTCAATACCCGCAAGACTATCTGCTCGGAGACGAGCCCTCTGGAGAAGGCCAAGCTCATGACCGACTCTCCGGACTGATCTGTTTTTAAATGAACCAGGAAGGCAAAAAACCCAGCGTCGTGCAGCTCCAGGGATTCATCCGGGACAGCGAGCGGCTCCGCTTCGTGGCTTGCGACGGCGGCTCTTATACCGGACATCTCAAGTGGTTCGACGATCAGTCTTTCTGTCTGGAGCTGGAGGACGGGGATTCCTTCACTCTGCTTCGGCATAGCGTGATCGGTTACGGTCCGGCCCCCTTGTCTTAGCTGGTTCGGGGCGGCTCTGGAAATCCGCTATATACCAGGTCTATATGTATCCAGTGGTTGGATCCAAATCCCCCTTGTCGTGTTAGACTTAAGCAGGGTAGCGGGTTTTTGGGGCTTTCTGGAGTGATTAACTTGGTAGGCTGGTTTAAAGGCTGGATAAACAGTGGCGTCGGGGTAGACCTCGGTACCGCCAACACGCTCATCTATGTGAAAAACCACGGTGTGGTGCTCAGGGAGCCGTCGGTGATCGCCATCGACGACAATACCAAAGAAGCGCTTGCCGCGGGTGAGGAAGCGCGAGCCATGATTGGGCGCACACCGATCGGCGTGCGGGCCATCCGGCCGCTTCGCGATGGTGTCATCGCCGAGCTGGACGACGCCAAGATCATGCTCGAGATGTTCATCAAGCGCATATCCGCGCACCAGACGGCGATCAAGCGACCCGAATTCGTCATCGCCGTGCCTTCCGGGATCACCAGCGTGGAGCGTATCGCTATCTCCAAGGTGGCGGAGAGCGCCAATCCCACCCGGACCTATATGCCCGAAGAGACGATGGCTGCTGCCATCGGCGCCGACCTTCCGGTCACCGAGCCCACCGGCTCCATGATCGTTGATATCGGTGGCGGTACCACCGAAGTCTCGGTGATCTCCCTTTCCGGTATAGTCGTCAGCGACTCCATCCGCATTGCCGGGGATGAGCTCAATGACGCCATCCGAAGCTATCTCAAGAAAGTCCACAGTCTCGATATCGGCGAGAAGACCGCCGAAGAATTGAAGTTCCGCCTGGGCTCGGCCTGGAAGACCGAAGAAAACGACAAATACAATGTCCGCGGTCTCAACCTCATCAACGGCCTGCCGCGCACCGTGACAGTCAGCCGTGGCGAAGTCCGGGAAGCTCTCCAGGAGCCGCTCTCGGCCATCGTCGATGCGGTCAAGCGCACTCTGGAGAAAACCCCTCCCGAGCTTGCTGCCGACATCTTCAATCGCGGCATCGTCGTAGTCGGTGGTGGCGCTCTCCTGCAGGGGCTCGACGAGCTCATCTCCAGTGAGACCGAAGTGCCCGTATTCATCGCTGACGATCCGCTCTCGGCGGTGGCGGTGGGCACCGGCAAGATGCTTACCGATCCTACCTACAGTCGGGTTTTGCAGAAGTGCCAGGTTAAGTAGGGGCTCGTTTCGTGCCTACTGCTGACGAACAAAAGCTCAAGGAGCAATCCGAGTCAGTTGCCGAGGCGATTTTCCTTGTCATGTTGATCGTCCTCATCGGCGGTCCGGTTTCGGGTCTGGTTCTTTCCACCTCTTCCTGGGTCTCGGGTATCTATACCAAGGGTGTTTCCCAGGTGGAGTCCACCAAGAATCTCGCCGAGAAGGTTTTCAAATCCGGGGAGCGGATCAGAGAGCTGGAGCGCAAGCTCACCAATGCCGAGCTCGAGCTCAGCACGCTCAGGCGTCAGGCACGGGACACCGACAACCTCCGCAAACTCCTGGGACTGAAAGAGAAAACCACTCGCAAGACCATAGCCGCCGAAGTCATCGCCCGCAACCCGGACAACTGGTTCGAGCGTGCCGTGCTCGATAAGGGCGAGGTCGAAGGGGTGGTGAAAGGCTCGGCGGTAATCACCGCCGACGGAGTCGTCGGGCAGGTGGTGAGCACCTCGGAGCATGCAAGCGTGGTGCGTCTGATCACCGATCCTGAACAGAAGATCGGCGTCCTCATCAAGCGTATCGGTCTGCCCGGTATCATCTCCGGTAACGGTCAGAAGCTTGCCACCATCGATTTCGTCCCGGTGGGGACCAATGTGGACATCGGCGACAAGATCGTCTGTTTCGGCAAGGGTCTGAGCTTCCCCGAGAATCACCCGGTGGGCGATGTGGTGGCGGTGCGCCGGGACACCAATGGCGCCTCGATGCAGATCGACGTCAAGCTCGACGAAAACTGTTACGATCTGTCCCAGGTGCTCGTTTTGCCTCCTCTGACCAACTGAGCGGTGATGGATGTGTTTTTCTCCAGGAGATTGCAAAGACGATTGGGTGCAGTAGGGGTCTGCATCCTGATCATCGCCACTGTCTGGATCCTCCAGCTCGCGGTTCTGAGCAGGCTTTCCCTCAACCATGTCCAGTGCAATCTGGCTCTCACTTTCAGCATCGTCTGGGGTCTCACTTTCGGATCGCCGCTGCCGGCGCCGTCTTTCACCGAGATTCGTTTGAGCTCCCTGAAAGACGTCCTGGTTCGTCAGGTGCTCTCCGGCTCTCCGAGCGGCGCCCTGGTGGGAGCCGCTTTCGCTGCTCTTTATGCCAGCGTGGTACCGGTCTATCCGGTGAGTCTTCCCCTGGTGGGCTGGACTGCAGGCTATTTCTGTCTGCGCAATTTCAACCAGGCCCTGATCGTCTGCATCCCCCTTGTCCTGCTTCTCACTTTCATGGCTGAGCTGATCATGGCTGCCCAGCTGGGTATCCTCGGCCGTCCGGGAGTGCTGGAGAATTTCGTGAGAATCGCTCTCACCGAGGCGGCCCTCAACGCCATCATCGCCCCTTGCGTTTTCTTCCCCATGCGAGGCTGGAGCGAATTCGTCAAATACAGGGAACTGACGGAGGCGCGCTGATCGATGAGCTTGATCGATTCCGGCCTCAGTCCCGAAGAGACTGAAAAATACGCTTTCAAGTCAGTGGTCCTGGCGGCGGTGGTGCTCACTGCTCTCAGCCTTCTCATTGCCCGGCTCACCTGGTTGCAGGGCATCCAGAGCCAGTACTATTCCAGCGCTGCCGAGGAGAACTCCACCCGGGTCACTTTCCTGCGTGCTCCCAGGGGCAGTATCTACGATCGGCATGGCACCCTGCTCGCCACCAATAAGCAGTCCCTTTCGATGATCGTCATCCCCAATCTTCTCGACAAGCCCGAGGAGCTGGCTCACCGCCTGTCCGGGGTGCTCAATCTGAAGTATCCCGAGGTCCTGGACCGTCTGCTCAAAGCCAAGGCATCGAATTCGGTGATGCCCGTGGTTATCGAGCGCGATCTCGATATGGACCTGGTGAGCCGTTTTTATGACCAGAAGATTTTCCTGCCCGGTGTGGACATCCTTCCTGATATAAGCCGTACCTATCCGCATGCCGATGTCACCGCCCATGTCCTCGGCTATTGCGGAGAGATCACCAGCGCCCAGCTCAAACGGCGGACCAATCGTCGCATGGGTGACGTGGTCGGTCAGGCGGGTGTGGAGAAACTTTATGACGACCAGCTTCGGGGCGTGGACGGCGAGCAGCGTATGAGAGTCAACGCCAGGGGCGCGGCCCTTTCTCCCGATACCGCCAAGCCGGTGGTGACCAAGAAAGCCATTGCCGGTCTGCCGATTGTCCTGTCTCTCGATCTCGATCTCCAGCGAGCCGGTTTCAACGCCCTGGGTCAGAAATCAGGCGGGATCGCCGCCATGGATCCCCAGTCCGGGGAAGTCCTGGTCCTGGTGTCGCGACCGAGCTATGACCCCAACGTTTTCACCCGGCGAATGACCAAAGAGGATCGCAAGATCCTGATGAATCCTCTGCATCCTCTGCATAACCGGGCAGTTACAGGTTTCCCGCCGGGCTCGATCTGGAAACCCGTCACCCTTCTGGCTGCCCTCGAATATGGTGCGGTGAAACCCGATACCAAGCTGGTGGTCTCGGGCGGTATCACTGTCGGCGGCTATACATTTCACGACTGGACCGGCGCCGGCGGTACCTACGATCTGATCAAATGTCTTGCCTGGTCCCGGGATACCGCTTTCTACCAGATGGCCCTGAAGATGACCCCGGAGATGATCAAAGACTGGGGTGTCAAGATGGGAGCCGGCAGACCCACCGGTATCGAGCTTCCTCACGAGCCTTCCGGGCTCGTTCCCGACGCCGAGTGGAAGATGGCCCGGATGCGGGACAAATGGTATGCCGGCAACACTCTTCATATGTCCATCGGTCAGACATTCTTGCAGGTCTCGCCTTTGCAGGCGGCTCGCATGTACGCCGGCTTCGGTATGAAAGGCCGGGTGCCCGGGGCACACCTGGCGATCAAAATCGGCGAGCGTCAGGTGCCGGCACCGGCACACGAAATCTGGCGTCCCAACCCGGAATATATGGCTCTGGTGCGGGAAGGTCTCAAGCAGGTCGTGGCAAGCGGTACCGGGGGACGGGCCCGCCTCCAGAATGTCTCGGTGTCGGGCAAGACCGGTTCGGCGGAAGCGCCTCCCAAGGGAAGCAAGACCCATGGATGGTTCGCCTGTTACGCACCCTCTGACAATCCGGAGATTTCAGCCTGCGCTTTCGTGGAGCACGGCGGTCACGGAGGCACGGCAGCAGCTCCCCTGTGCAAGGCTATTCTCGAGCAGTATTTCGGTATCGCCAACAATGCCACCTCCCAGGCACCGCCGGCGGCAGCTGGTACCAAACCGAAGAAGAAGCCCGTCAAGCCCAAACCGGCTGGAAACTGAGATCCGCCTTAAGCAAGCTCGACTTTTACAAGACTTTTTCAGAAGAGATGATGGGAGATCCGATTGGCTTCCGGTCTATATCCGGTCGATCTTTTATCGATCTTCGATAGATCTGCGATGTTTATATCCGTTCGTAGGCCACACCGAATGTGGCATCACTTTCTTCTGGACTTTTCCCCGGACTATAAAGGATAATTAGTCAGGGTAAAGTTGGGGAGAAGCAGATGGGCCGGGCTCAGCGAAAAGTCAAAAGAGAAGAAGCTTCCCTGGAAGGCCTCGATGAGGTTTTCAGCGGTGATGAAATCCAGAACGAGAGCAATGTCGATGGCAAGAATGTCGAGATGCTCTTTCAAGACGACTCGGAGCAGGAACAGTCCGAGCCTGAAGCAGGGACTGAGCCCGAAGCCAGAGAAGAGACGGAGGGAGAGTCCCCCGTTTCACAGGCTGAAAGCTCGCAGTCCGAAAATTCGCAGCCTGTAGAGAGCTCCCATACCGAGGTCGCCCGCCGGGAAGAGACTGGTATCTCGGCTCCTTTCGTGGATGCCGACGATCGGGTCTCCCGTCGCGATCTGCTCAATATTCTCGAAGGTTTCACTCGCCTGCTCAAGCGTGACGGTGAGCCCAATCTTCCTCTCTCGGAAGACCTCCGCTATACCGAGGTCGATATCGAGGACAAGACCGCCGAGCTCGAAGACATGCGGCGTCTGGTCATCGAAGCCCAGGAGACGATTATCAAGCTGCTCACCGACCGTGTCGAGGACCGGGCCCGGATAGCCACCCTGGAGACCGAGCTGCGTCTCCTGCCCGATCTGCAGGAGCAGGCCGACCGCGCCATGGCGGTAGCCTTCAAGACCGAAGAGTTCAGGACCGAGCTTCACAAAGTCAAATTCGAGCTCGAGAAAAACCGCATCGCTGCTGTCCGCCGTGACATGTACAGTGGTCCCAAAGGCGTCCTCACCCGGGTGCGCCGCTGGTTTCTCAAAGGCAGCGGCCGCGGCCAGCTCCAGTTCAAAGAAGAGATGGAGCGCTTGAGCCGTAAGAGCTAAAAAGCGCAGAAAATATCAAGACAGCCTCCTTCGATTCCGTTAGTATCCGTCTATGGCGGCTGAATACGAGCGTCGATTACAAGAGGCTGTCGATTTTATCGAGAGCCACCTGGACGCCGATCTCTCGGTGCCCGACGTGGCAAGGGAGGTGGGTTATTCCGGCTTCCACTTCCACAGGATCTTCCGGGGTCTGACGGGAGAATCTATAAAGGACTACATCAAGAAGAGAAGGCTGTTCCTTGCAAGCACCAGGCTCATAGAAAGTACTGATGCCATCGGCGATATCGCCATGAGGGCCGGCTTCGAGAGTCAGGCTGCTTTCACCCGGGCTTTCAAGCGTATGTTCGGGATCACTCCGGCGATCTTTCGCCGGCGCGGCCGGGCTGCTGTAATGGTCCGGGAACGGACCTTCTCACTGGATTTGATCGAGCATCTCAAGGAGGGTGTCACCATGGAGCCAGTATTCAAAGAGCGCGGAGCCGAGAAGATAATCGGTCTTGCCGGCACATTCTCGGAGGACTGCTTCGAAGGTATCAGCAAGCTCTGGTCCGACTTCGACAGACGTTCAGGGGATATCCAGGGGAAGCGACTTCCTTACAGTCTCGGAGTCTGTCTCGAATCGCATCCGCAAATCGAAGTGAAAGCTCCCGATACCTTTATATATGTAGCCGGGGTCGCCGTGGCAGACGATGCTGAGCCACCGGAGGGGCTGGTGGCGGTATCGATACCGCCATCGAGATATGCAGTTTTCACCCATCGCGGTCCGATCAATACCATTACCCATACGGTGAACTATATATGGGGCACCTGGATTCCGCGCAATACGGAGATCTATAAGAAGGGGCCTGATTTCGAGCTCTATGACGACCGTTTCGATAGTAGGTCTTTGAGTGGTGAAGTGGATATATATGTGCCGGTGCGGTAGGGAAGTTTTTTAAGAGTTTATTAGAATGCCCTTTCGAATTTGGCTGCGCAAGGGCGATCCGGACCGTTAATATAGATCTGGTCTGTAGTAGAGCGTCAGCCAGATGTCCATTTCGAAGCATTTTATCGCCCTGGTCCTTGTACTGACTGCCTTTACCGGTGGTGCCCTGGCCCAGACCGCTCCCCGGGAGCCGGTCGCCGAATCGCCGCAGCAGGCGCCTGCTGAAACTCCAGTCAAGATACCTGTTGAAACTCCGCCTCAATCTCCAACTGAGACTCCGGCTGAGACTCCTTCTGAGACTCCTTCTGCGACACCGTCCGAAACGGCTCCGGCAAAACCGGCACCGGAACAGCCGACCACTGAACAACCGACTACAGAACAGCCGGATTCTGAGACCGAGAAGCCGGCGAAACCGCCGGGGGTGCCGGTCAAAGTGGCGGGCCAGGAGGTCTTTCGCATCCGGGCGACTCTGGGCGATTTCACCCCGGAGCGGCGGGTCAAGAGCATCGACGCTCGCATCGCGGCTCTCCAGAACGATCCCGACTATGACAAGCTTGTCAATCAGCTGAAGCTCCGGGACAGCGCCACCAGTACCGATATCTATACCGGCAAGCATACCCTGGTCACCATTACCGATCCCGATGCCGAGGCCGAGGGCTACGGTGGCCGCCAGCGTCTCGCTTCGGATATCCTCATCGCGCTCAGAGACGCGCTCAAAAACGACGCAGACTCGCGCAGCTTCCATGCTCTTCTTGTGGCATGCTGTCTTTCGGTGGTGGCCACAATCTGTCTCGCCCTGGCCATAGCTCTCATCAACTGGCTTTTCCCGAGGATCTACCAGGTCCTCGGCCGCTGGCGCGGAACCATAATCAAGCCTGTGAAGATCCAGAGAGCCGAGCTTCTTTCCTCCGCCACCATCACCGACATTCTGAGCGGCACTTTCCGGGGCTTCCGGGTGCTCTGCTTCCTATCGGTGCTTTCAATCTATCTCTCGGTGGTCCTCTCCTTCTTCCCGCAGACCAGACCCCTGGCTCAGGAAGGCGTGCACCAGCTCCTGGCGCCGATCAGCTCCACAGTGGTGCCCGCGGTAATCTCCTACATTCCCAATCTCCTTTTCATTACTTTTATCGTGGTGATTACTTACTATGTGATCACTTTCACCCATTTCATCTTCAGAGAAATCGACCGGTCCACGATCACGGTTCCCGGTTTTGATCCGGAATGGTCGATGCCGACTTACAAAATCGCTCGCTTCCTGATCATCGCTTTCTCCCTTATCCTTCTTTTCCCCTATCTTCCCGGCGCCGGGAGCCCGGCTTTCCAGCAGGTCTCGATCTTCCTGGGAGTGCTATTCTCCCTGGCCTCCACAGGAGCCCTGTCCCATGTCATCGCCGGGATCTTTCTCACCTATACCGGCGCCATGCGCGTGGGAGACAGGGTGAAAATAGCCGATACCATAGGCGATGTCGTGGAGAAGACTCTCCTGGCAACCAAGATAAAGACCATCAAGAACGAATACATCACCATTCCCAACGGTCTCGTCCTGGGCAATCACATAATCAACTACACCTCGTCCATCGACGGTGGCGGCCTGATTCTCCATACCTCGGTGACCATCGGCTACGATTGCGACTGGCCGAAAATTCATGAGTCCCTCATCGAGGCGGCCAGAGCCACCGAGCATATACTCGAGCATCCGGAGCCTTTCGTCTGGCAGACCTCCCTGGGCGATTACTCGGTGACTTACGAGATCAATGCCTACACCAACAAACCGGGCTCCATGGCGGGCATCTATGCCGAGCTCCACCGCAATATTCAAGACCGGCTCCATGACGCCGGTATCGAGATCCTATCGCCGGCCTACCAGGCGGTGCGGGACGGCAACAAGGTCACCATCCCCGCATCCAGGCTGCCGGAAGATTACCGCCAGCCGTCCTTTCAGGTTGCGGTCACCGAGAAGACCGGAGTTTAGAATGTCAACAAGAGCAGTTCTGATTCTCGTTCTCCTGATGTCGCTTCTTATCTGCGCCCCCGTAACCGCTCAGAGCGGCGACGACGTGGCCAACAGTTCAGCAGATGTCATTGTGAGTGGTGAAAAGGTCTTTACCATCCAGAGACATATGGGTCCTTATCGATCCGATGTGCGGGCTCGCAATATCGCCGAGCGAATCGAGAATGTCATCGACAACCCCGAGCTCGATCCCAAGAATCTCAAGGTTCTCGAGCGTGAGAACACCGTCGATATTGCTATCGGCAGCACGGTGTTGACCACTGTCACCCCCGGCGATGCTGCGGAAGCCGGTAAAGACATGATGGAGCTCGCTCACACCAGGCTCGGGGCGATCAAGTCGGCTGTCGAGCGGGGCAAAGCCAAGCGCAATGTCGAGCATTTCATCCAGCAAGTCCAGCCGGACAATGTCAACGCGACGATCATGCGTTTTCTCTCCGATCCTATGTCTCTCAATTTCCTGGTGACCCTGATCGGGCTATGTGCCCTGGCGCTAACTACTTATATAGTGAAGCGGTCCTTTAGAGGATACTTTCAGGATTCTACCCAGCGGTACACTTTCTCGAAGGTCGTCGAGTTCACTTCTTATTTCGTCGGTCTGATTCTCATCACAGTCATTTTTAGAGATGCTCTGGGCAACCTGGCCGTGATTCTCGGCGCCGCCACCGCCGGCTTCGCTTTCGCGCTCAAAGAAGTGATTGTCGGTCTTGCCGGCTGGGTGGCTGTAAGCTTCGGGGACCTCTATAAAGTCGGCGACAGGGTTCAACTTGGCGGCATCAAGGGCGATGTCATCGACATAGGCTTCGGGCGCACCACCTTGATGGAGCTTGGTGAGTGGGTGGATGGTGATCTCTACACCGGACGTATAGTGAGGATCTCGAACGGTACCGTGTTCACCGATCCGCTCTTCAATTATTCCCGTGATCTGCCTTTCCTCTGGGATGAGATCGTGGTGACCGTCAAATACGGAAGCGATCCTAAGAAAGCCCGCAAGCTCATCGAGACCGCGGTGGAAAGAGCCGTGGGCGGTTACACTGATGATGCCAGGCAATTCTGGGAGAAGGTCAAGCAGAAATATCTGGTGGAGGACGAGCGCATCGATCCTTTCGTTACCCTTGTCCTCACCGATGGTGGCATGCAGTTTACCGCTCGTTATCCGGTAGACTACAAAGATCGGCGCACTGCCAAGGACAGGCTTTTCGAGGAGATCATGAAATCCCTGGGGAAAGCCGAAGAAGGCAGCGTCAAGATAGGTTAGATATCAGTCCGGCGATGGCAGGGCGCTGGTGCCGAACCAATAGTCCAGGACACTGTTGATGGAGCGCTCGAATTCGGCTGGATCCACCGGCTTGCTCAGGTAAGAGTTGGCATATGAGCCGTAGGTTTTTTTCACGTCCTGGGGATTGGAGGAAGTGGTGAGGATCACCACCGGGATATGTCTGAGGCTCTCGTTCTGCTTGAAGGCTTTGAGCAGGTCGTGACCGCTCTTGCCGGGCAGATTGAGATCGAGGAAGACTATCTCTGCCAGGCTGGTCCTGGGCTTGTCACCGACTTTGCGAATCAGCTCGAAGGCTTTCAGACCGCTGTCAACCACGGACAGAGAAGTCCTGTGGCTGGAGTTCTTCAAGCAGCGTTTGAAAACGAACACATCGGCCGGATTGTCTTCTATAAGAAGGATCCTGATCAGACCTGATTTTTCCTCGGCAGCCTCTTCCGCTTCGCCGATCAGCCTGGCTACGGGGATATCCAGGGAGCGCGCGATGTTGTTGAGGCTTTCCAGGCTCAAATTCTGGGTGCCCCGCTCGATATTGCAGATATAAGTACGATGCAGTCCTGCCCTTTCGGCCAGCTCGGTCTGCGAGAGTCCGAGCTCCTCCCGTCTCTTGCGGATCGTTTTGCTGAGAGCGTTTAAAAGTGCCTCTGTCTCTGCCATAGAAGATCTTTTTCGATGTGTGACACGTAATGTAGAATATACTCTATTTTTCAAGAGATTTCAAGCTGTAGGCGTGGTATATTGTCTACATAGATGTTCCAGAAAACTTGTGAGGTGACGCTATTATGGCCGTTTGCAATAGCGCTCCGCTTAAACACAGCTCCAGGCGGAGCCCAAATACAACCTGTCGGAGAGGTTCAGTCCTTTCTCCAATTGACGAACGAGAACTTTTTGCCAGAGCCGCTGGCGGGGACCGTATGGCCCGCAATCGTCTTGTCCTTACCCACCTGCGTCTGGTGGCCAGTATCGCCAGGCGCTATCGCAACCGCGGTCTGCCTTTTGCCGACCTTTTACAGGAAGGATATATGGGCCTGATGATCGCAGTGGGCAAATTCGATCCGGATCTGGGCAATCGCTTCTCTACTTATGCTTCCTGGTGGATCAGACAGTCGATGACCAGGGCTCTTTCCAATCAGTCCCGGACCATCCGGCTGCCGGTCCATCTCAATGAGCTGATGACCAGGTTGCGCCGCATTCGAAGCGAGCTGCAATCAGCCACCGGTCGAAAGCCGACTATAGATGAGCTGGCTTGCGCTATGGAGGAGAATCCGGAAAAGATCGTCAGTGTCATGGAAGCCTTTCAACCGGTGGATTCTCTCGACCGGGAGCTTTTCGTGGATGGCGCGGAAAGCACCTGTGCTCTCAGCGATATGATCGCCGACAATCAGGCGCGCGAGCCCGAAGCCCTGGCCGAAGAGGGACTGCTTCAAGAAAGAGTAGCTCATCTTCTCGACTGCCTGAACGAGCGGGAGCGCCGGGTGGTATCACTGCGTTTCGGAATCGAGGATGGTGTTACCTGCTCTCTCAATGAAGTGAGCAGCGCCATGGGGTTGAGCCGGGATCAAGTCGGCAAGGCATCTTGCCAGGCCATGCGTAAGCTCAGGGTTCGGACCAGAAAAGAAGATTTTGTCTAGTTCGAATTTGGTCTGGTTCGGATTCAGCTTAGTCGTCATCCGGGAGGATGGTGCATTCGACGAAAGCCACTCCACCAAGTAGAGTACCCAGCTGCTTGGCGGCGCCCTGGCTGAGGTCCATCACCCGCGATTTGACGAAAGGACCGCGGTCGTTCACTTTGACGATCACCGATTTGCCGTTCTTCGGATTTTCCACCATGACCTTGGTTCCGAAAGGAAGACTGCGGTGGGCTGCGGTCAGGGCATGCATGTTGAAACGCTCGCCTGAGGCTGTTTTGTTTCCCTGCAATCCGGGACCGTACCAGGAGACGTTACCGGAGAATCTTTTTGCCGATGCTGCCCCGGCAGCGGGTGCCAGGGTCAGAACGATAGCGGCGGCGCATAAGAGTGATGTGATTCCCGAGGGCATGGCTATTGCTGTACCCCTTTCTCGATGGAAGCTGCTTCCCTGTTCATCTTTTTCGCGTCATCGTCCTGATTGAGATCGCGCAGCACCGAAGCATAATTGCGCATGGCCGCCGCCACCGGCAGCGATCTTGCGCCGAAGACCTTGCTTCGAATATCGATGACGTTCTTGTATAAATCCGCTGCTTTGTCAGGCATGTCGTTTTCCGAATAGAGCCTGGCAAGGTTGTTCATGAAGATGCTGTTTTCTTTGGAGTCTCTGCCGTAAGCCTTTTCGATGACCGTCATGGCTTCTTTGAGATATTTCTCGCTATTGGCGAAGTCTTCTTTCTGCTTGTAGAGCATCGCCAGGTCATTGAGCTTGTCAGAGAGAAGCTTCTGATCCGGAGACTCCTGCTTTTCTATGAGAGAGCGCCCTTCCTGGTTGATCTCGATAGCCCGGTCGAGATTGTTGTCCTGCCTGTAGCAGTCTTCCAGACGGGAGAGGACTTTCACTTTCATGTCGTCGGCGCTCTCGCCGACAGTCTTGCAGATGGCCAGGGCTTTCTCGAAAGAAGTGACCGCGTCGCTGTACTTTTCCAGCTCCTGATACATGGAGCCCTGATCTGAGAGGGTGTCGATCAGGGCCTCGTCCCCTTCTCCGAAAGCCTCGGTCTGCATCGTCAGGGCCCGGGAGTAGAGAGGCTCGGCTTTGGCGGGCTCGCCCATCTCGCGATAGACCAGGGCGAGGTTTTTGATGGCTGCGATCTTTTGCTCGGGCGTAGCGCTCTGGTCGCTGTCTACGATTTTGAGCGAGCGCTCGAGAAGCGGCTCGGCTTCTTCGAATTTGCCCTGCTCCCGGTAGCTGCGCGCCAGGTTGTTGAGGCTTCCGGCAACACTGAGGTCGTCTTTGCCGCTGGCGCTCTCGCGAATCTGAAGGCTGCTCTTATAGAGGCTCTCGGCTTCGGCGGGCTTGTTCTGGAGTCTTTTGACAACAGCCAGGTTGTTCTGGATTACGGCAATCGCCGGATTGCCCTCGCCGAAGACCTTCTTTGCCGTCTCCAGGGACTGCAGGAGGGTCTTCTCAGCCCGGTCATAGTCTTCGCGGCTGCGATAAATGGCTGAGAGGCGATTGAGATTGATACAGAGGCGGGGGTCGTCATTGCCTGATTTCTCGATGATGCGATTGGCTTCCAGCAGGGACTTCTCGGCATCATCGAATTTCTCGTCTTCCATATAAGACGATGCCAGATTGTTGAGGGTCGGAATCAGGTCCTGGTCGTCATTACCATGAGCCTTGCGCTTGATATCCAGGGATTGCTGGTAAAGCTCCCGGGCTTTGTCTCTTCTGCCCATCTGGTCGTACACGAGAGCCAGGTCATTGAGGTTTTTAGCCTTGCTGTCGCTGTTTCCGTGAAAACTATCGCTGTCTTTCAAAGCCCGGGTGAAACATTCCAGGGCTTTCGGGAATTTCTGCTCTTTGAATGCCTTCGTGCCGGCGTCCATGGCTTCCTGCCAGGTCTGCTCGCTGGCCCTGGCACTGGCGGCGAAAGACAGGCAGAGCGCGGCAACCAGGGCTCTACTCACGACTTTCGACGGGCGTTGGGAGGTCATCTCGCTTACAGCTCTTTCCGGGGGGACAAGAGCTGATTATAAAGCGAAAGGGACTGTACTTGCTCAATTGCAAACAGTCCCAAGCTGATGGAATTTTAATAAGGGCAGTGCCACTGTTAGCGGTGCTTACAGCTGGATCGTGATCGGTTCTTGAATGATTTCCACCGGGGCGTCTTTCGCTACACGCTTGATGGCTTCGATGCCGTTCTCCGCCGATTGTCTGGTGGTATAACCCTGGGATGCGGCGATGATCAAGCCATTTTCAGCCTTCAGATGAAAATAGTATTTGCCGTCCACTCCCTCGAATATCTCGAACTTGCCCATAAGACCTCCGTTTTTGCTAACACTCCTTCCATAGCATTAGTTGTTCCTGACGATGCTATATTTGTTGCTTACTTACTCAGTATCAAACGGAAGATCGGATCGGATGACCCAGTCAGGCGGGAAAACAGAGCTCAATCTTTTCGATTACCCTCATATGGTCGCCTGGGGCGAGTCACCCGGTGATGTTGCCGGGCACAATGAGCGATTTCCTGCTTCTTTCGGCACCGGGCTTGCCTGGCTGGTGCAGGTTACGGATGAGGACCGCAGGCGTATATCCTTTCTTCTAGAGCGCTGCCGGGAAAGAAGAGTCCCCCTTCTCACCCTTGCCAAACTGAGCATAGACGGTGCCCGGCCGGTGGATCATGTGATCGCCGTGGCGCCGGGCTCCGGGGCCGGCGGTGATGCGGGAAGTAGACCGGCATGGTTCCTGTCGATGTTCGATGCTTCCAACCTCGATGCGGAGCTGGTCCTGAGGGATATGTCCCGCAAGAGCCCCGGTGAGCTCGGGGGTATCGAGTTGACCTTTCCACCCCGTTCGAGAGTGCGTTACAGCCTCGGCAAGCTGGTGGAGAACTCCGCCGACGCGATTATCTCTTATGCCCTCAACGGCTCAATCGATAGCTGGAACCAGGGCGCCGAGGACCTCTACGGCTACTCAGCCGGGGAGGCTATCGGCAAGAATCTTGCCATGATTATCCCGGAGGGGCGCTGGAACGAAGTAGAAGACGTTCTCCAGTCCCTGCAAGAGGGCAAGACGGTAAAGTCTTTCGAGACTATAAGGCTGCGTAAAGACGGCAGTCCGGTGCATGTATCGGTGCAGGTGGCACCGCTTCGCGACGAGACCGGTCAGGTGATTGCTGCTTTTGCCATCTCCCGTGATGTCACCGCTCGCCGCCAGGCAGAGGAAGCTCTGCTCCGTCAGGCAGAGACCCTGGCACGCTCCAACGCCGAGCTGGAGCGCTTCGCCTGGATGGTGGCACATGATCTTAAAGAGCCGATTCGCACCATGGCTACCTATGCGCATCTGGTGGCTGATTCTATCGAGAGAGAGCCGGGCTCCGAGCTCGACGAGATGCTCAAATTCATGGTCGAGGCCGGAGTCCGGGCAAGCGATCGGATCCAGGATGTGCTTGCTTATAGCTCTATCGGCAAGAAGAATTTTCAGCTCGATTCGGTGGATCTCAACAAGCTCGTCAAGACTGTGCTCAGGGATCTCAGCCAGACCGTCGCCGCCAACAAAGCCCAGATCGAAGTATCCAGGCTGCCGGAGCTCAAGGTGAACGAGTCGACGATGATGCTCCTATTTCAGAACTTGATCGCTAATGCCATAAAATTTCGCGGCAAGAAAAAGCCCGTGGTCAAGATCGAAGCTCGCAAGAAGGGCGACGAGTATGTTTTTTCCGTCACCGACAATGGTATCGGGGTCGATCCGGAAGGTGCCGACAAAGTCTTCGAGATGTTCCAGCGATTGCATCCGGATCGCTTTCCCGGAACCGGCATCGGTCTTTCGATCTGCAAGAAAGTCGTGAGCATGCACGGCGGCAAGATCTGGGTCGAGCCGGGGAAAGATGGCGGCTCGGTGTTCCATTTCACGATTCCGGCCAATCCCGAGTTGATAACGTCGTGATGTTGATGGGCAGGGAGCTAGCTCGTGGCTACCTAAAAGCACCGCCCCCATAATCTCACAATGGTCAGGAACCTGTTTGATCAATTGGTTGCAATAGTCTGAACCGGACTATCCATGACACGTCGCGCTGCGTGACTGACATAACCAGACCTTTGTGTTGCTGCCCATCAAGCCACATCACCCCGTATAGAGGTGTTCCACCTTTCAAGCGCATATTCAATCGGTCGTACGATTCAGTGTATCCGCGAAAGGTTAGCGCGTACTCTCCAGGCACGATTTCCGTAGGTCGCTTCTCATTATGTGTCGTGAGATGAAGAGTTTCGATAACTAGAGCTGGGACTGAGTACATTTGCTTCTCCTAGAAACTGAGAACGATATCTACTTCGTTTGTTCTCTCATCAAGATTCATTCCAGTGTAGTGCGCCAAGGTCGCCTTCCTTGTTTTGGCAAAACAGCGTGCACTCAGGGATCAGCTTGCATCGGCAACGACCCACTGCATGAACTTACTTATCAACTTGTCCGCTTGTTTCTTTGTTAGTTCTTGCCCACAAAACTTGAGAATTCTTGTCTTTCGATCTGCTGAACAGCGCCGAGACTCAACCGAGTATCGCCCAGAGCGTTCAATCATTTCAAATTCGTACTTGAATTTCTCACCAACTCCAATATAGTTTCCCGTCGAATCTTGCGTCCAGTAACCTCGATACTTCAGATGCTCAAGAGCCCTTAGCATTTCGAGCGCCGACTGATATCTGCTGGCCGAATCGACATTCATTGCTTTGTTTACGATTCGTCTGAGAGACAAAGGAACCCAAGGGCGATAATCATCCTGCTTGGGTACAAGCCCTGCGATTTTTCTCTTTTCAAATTCATCTTTGCCCAATGAAAAAAAATCGGAAACCACGCTTCCCAGTCCATTGAGCAACCTAAATGCTGTAACTCCTACCTGGTATATATCTGTTTGAATTGTTATCGTGTTCGTGACGCACGTTTCAGGAGCACAATGAATTAAGTACATATCCTTCGCCACTGCAGACGTCCCCGATTGCACCATTGCAGCGATGCCATAATCTGATAGTACTGGCTGACCCTTCAATCCGATAAGAATATTTGTGGGCTTCACATCGTTGTGAAATATTCCAGCCTGGTGCAAATATTCTAGACCGCGCAGGACACCTACCAGCGTTGCTAGGACATCTGGAATAGTGAGGAAATTTCCAACGGTCGCTTTGTTTTGTACGCTTCCTTCCGGCAAATATTGTTGAGATATGAGCGTTACCATCTTCCCCTCGAAGTTCGCGATATCCGCGCCATAGATGGGTATCAAGTTATCGTGCGTCAGTTTATTCCCAATGACGGCTTCTTCAAGCGTCGACTTGACACAAGCAAGCGCAGTGGGAAGAATTTTTACGGCGACTTCCTTTTCGATAGCACTATCCGTGCATTTCCAAACTTGTCCGAATTCACCCTCACCAATCTGCAGGGCCAATGAGTATTTATATATCTGATCGCCGGAGCTATACTTCATTCTTGTTGAGCAAATACGCAGCAGCCAGAATGGCGTCCGCCATCTGTTGATTCCAATACTTTGTTGTCGTCCCTACTAGCGCTTCAGCTCTAAGAAGGGCTTCGGTGCTGTTTGTTTTTAACTTACTGTACAAATATGCTCCAAGTTCAATATTGCGTTCCGCAGCCACTAGGAATGCAATTGCATCGGCATAACAAGTTGTTCTCTTGTCTACAGAATCGCTGCTTCTGATCCCATATTCTGGTAACTTCACACCAATCACGCTAATTGGTCCCATGTGATCGCAGATTCTGCTTAGTTCTATGTGTAGCCACGCGGCCCGCTGATCCTGCTGTTCCAACATAGCGGCTGGAAATGACAATTTATTTTCCGTTTCTGCATTCACAAGTGTCAAGCTGCCTTCATTATCAATGTCAACTATTGCATACCGCACTTGTTGCGGGGCCGACCGAATTCCTAAAGCACGCATAAGCCTCCTTTCTGAACGATTCAAAGATTGAGTTTTGCCGGATTGCAGGAGGTTCAATCGAGATTAATCAGAGCAATCAACAGAGTATAGAGGATTTTTATAACACTGCGGTGTTCCATGCGAAAATCACCCGAATGGGGGCGTTTGTCGACGAAATATATCACCAACGTTGCGTGCACTTTCTCTACTGTCGATTTGCCATCGCTGCTGGCCGGCTTGAGTTGTTCCTAGGTTCGCGAAGAGTCGGACCTGTTTTCGCTGAGAGAAACATCACGACAAAATCCCTTGACAAGGCGCGGGCCCTGTTGTAACTTGGCTGAATCCCAGGACCGCGATTACAGAGTCCCCTCGATTGAGTTCGAGCCGCAACTTTCAAGCAGGAGACGACTATGACCAGGAAAGCAATTCATTAAAGGGCAGGCGTTGATGCCATAGTCATCCACCGAGGTGCAGATTCGCACTCGGTCGAATTGGTCATAGTTGCAGGTTCTCTCTGCACAAACAAACGCAGCAACTTACGCGAACGCAGCCCTCCATCTGTTTGTGCTCGTAACTAGCTCGGCAAGTCTCGAGCTCGGTTCGGCACTCGCAATGCCGCTGAAGGCTTTCATTGCGTTTACTGTTTGTCGAAACTGAGCCGCAGGGCTTGTCTTTACGGAGACATCCCGGATGAACTCGCTCATAAATAGAAATCCCTTCGGATTTCTGATAGCCCGCGGTTGGCAATATGCCGGTCGGCAGCGATGGATTATCATCGTGTGCTACTGCATGCATGCCTTCGCACAAGCCGCTCAACTGGCGGAGCCGTATGTGATTGCACAGTTGCTGAACACTGTTCAATCGCACACGAAGGCACCATCGGAGCTGACACAGGACATCTTCAATACCCTTGCAATCTATCTCTTTCTGCAGTTCTTGTTCTGGGTATTCCACGGACCGGCGCGATATCTGGAGATGAATCTCGGCTTCCACATCAAGCTGAACTATCGCACCACGCTCTTCCGAATGGTGACCTCCTTGCCGCTATCCTGGCATCGGCAGCACCACTCCGGTGAAAGCATCGACAAGATCAATCGGGCAGCGAACTCGCTCGGCACATATTTCGACGACGGATTCCAGGTTTCGTATATGGTGTTCCGGCTGATCGGCGCCCAGGTGATGCTCTGTTGTTTCCTTCCCGCAGCAGGTCTTGCCGCGCTAGCGACCACTGCCATTGCTGTGGGGCTCGAGCTCTGGTTCTATGTCTATCTCTCGAAGATATATGAAACACTCAACCGTTGCGAAAACAATGTCGCAGCCGCTGTTCACGACTATATAACCAACGTGGAAAGCGTAATCATGCTCCGGCTCGAGGGTCGCACCACGAGCGAAGTGGCTCGGCTTATTCTTTCTCAGCTCGAGCTGATGAGGCGGGGCGTGACTATCAACGAGATAAAGTGGTTCATCAGCACCATGCTGATCGGAGCGATGACGGTGACGGTGCTCGGATATTACACATTCTCGACTCTGTCACTCGGGCAGCAGTTGATGGGCGGGACGTTTCTGGCGCTTTTCGAATACTTGCGCCGGATCGGCGATTCGTTCTCCGACTTCTCGCTCTTGTATGGACATGTCGTCCGCCACGCAACCAACGTGAAAAGCGCCGATACAATCGTGCACGCTGCATCGGCTTTGTCTGTTGAATCTGAGCAGCATTCTCTACCGGCGACCTGGAACACGCTCACTATCAAGAATCTGAACTTTGCATACGAAGATGCCGAGTACGGAAAAATGCATCTTTCCGACGTCAGTATCGAATTGCGCAAAGGTATGAGTATTGCTCTGGTCGGCGAGAGCGGCAGCGGTAAAAGTACACTGTTGTCATTGCTGCGTGGCTTGCAAGAGCCGGATTCGGTACAGGTCCTGTGCGATGGCGAGCTGCTGCCGAGGGGGCTCAAACACATGGCGGGAGACACTACGCTGCTGCCGCAGGACCCGCAGTTGTTCAATGACACTATAGAGCGAAACGTCACCTTCGGGCTCGAAGCTCATGAAACGGCTATGCCGGAAGCACTCGAGCTGGCTCGCTTCTCGCCAGTGCTGGCCAGGCTCCCCCAGGGGGTCCAAACCAACATCGCCGAGAAAGGCGTCAACCTCAGTGGTGGTGAGAAGCAGCGACTGGCTCTTGCCCGCGGATTGTTTTTCGCCCGGGACTCTCAGCTCGTTCTGCTCGACGAACCGACCAGCAGCGTGGACACATATAACGAGCGGCTCATCTACACCGGTGTTTTGCGAAGATTCAAGGACAAGTGCCTGGTCTCTTCGATTCACAAACTGCACCTCTTGGATTTGTTCGACCGTATCTATGTCCTCGAACGAGGCAGAGTCGTTGAGTCAGGTGACTTCCACGACCTGCTGAGGCGCGATGGCGCCCTGGCAAGAATGTGGAGACACTATCAGGTCGGCTCGGGCGAAGGAGGTGACACCATCGAGCTGATAGAGCCTCCGCTCTCTCGTCAAGCGCGGAATATATGCCGCAAAAACTAGGCATCTGCGGCATATATTGCTCAAAAAGCCGATTTCGCGGCATATATTGCTTACTTTTTGGCGAAAAGGAAGAAATATATGCCGCACCCCCGCTGCTCGAATCATCTGAGACAAGTTCAAAGGTGGACTCAGAGAGATACCTGTGGCAGAGTAGTAATAGCCGGGAGGTGTCGGTATGACCAGAAAGAAGGATACTTTTTTTAAGCCCGTGGTCGCGGCTACGCTCTTTAGCTGTGTGTCCGGCATGGTCTATGGTATCTGGTGGGTAGGTACTCCACCCACGGACACCGGTGTCAAAAGGCAGGCTCTATTCGAAGAGACCTATTCGACTCCCGATGCTGCTGGAATGGAAGCCGTGCGCAATGCCCATACCTCGAATTTCGATACTGTTCTGACATTTTAGAGCAGGGCGATCAACCCCTCTTCAGGACATGGCTTGACCAGGATCTTTCGGTGCTGAGCCGAGGACCAGGGCATACGGCTCCGGGACTATTTTGCGGTGCAGGATGAAGACCAGCACCGCGGTCAGTATGGTACTGAACATGATTACAGAATAGGCGACATTCTGGACTACCGGACCATACGGCAGACCTTCTTGAACAGCAAGGGATGCCACTACTGCCGATGCCAGACCTTTGGGTGCCATTACCGCTGTGGTGACGGCATCCAGAGAGGGCATGCTGTCGTCGGAACAGAGTCGTACTATGAAGATGCGGGCAAAATAGATCCATGCCACAGTGAACAGACCGGCAAAAATCTGGGTCATGTCGCTCAACTGGATACAGATGCCCAGATAGACGAAGAAGAATGTTTTGACGATGAAAGTGAACTCACCGATCACTGCCTGATCCAGCCAGTGGAGCCCGCTCGGGGTAATTTTCGAGAGCTCCTCTTGCTTCTTTGGTTCCAGGGACGAGAGCATGTTGAGAGCCGTGCGGCCGAGCAGGCTCTTCTCTAGCTCCTGGCGATCGATTTGATCGAGCTTCAATAGCTCCCCGAGCCTCGGCAGTGAAAGCCGCCGGATATTGCCGATGGCGATGCCGAAACTGAGGGCGGCGATGGGACCGCTGAAGCCCAGGATACTGGTGATGGCATAGACGATACAGACGAATGCCGGGGTCGTGAGGATGGCATTCTCGAGCTCGTGAAAGAAGTTGAGCAGGTAGCTCCAGAGCACGCCGAAGACGAAGCCGATCACCATGGCCATGGCGAAGGACGCCACGATCTCGCCGGTGATTTTGCCGGGGTTCAAAGTTCCCCTGGTGGCGACTTGCAATACGGTCAGGGCTCCGACTATACAGAGGACATCGCTGATTGTAGACTCGAGCAAGAGCATTGTGCTTGCTCTTTTGCTCAGATCGAGCTTGGTAAGAAGCGGTATCACAACAGCCGACGAGGTGCCGCCCACAGTCAGACCCAGCAGGATGCCGCCGGTCAGGGGCAGCCCGAAATAGATCACGGAGAGCGCTGCGACTATGGCTGCGGTAACGAAGAAACTAGCTGTGGTAAGGGTGAGGGATTCCACCAGGGACTTCTTGATATCGTTCAGCTTGAGACCCAGACCGCTCTGAAAGAGCAGCACGACCAGGGCTATGCTGGAGAAGACCGGTCCCACTGCACCTATGCTGTCCGGACCGACAAGCTTGAGGATCGGTCCGATTATAAGTCCGAGCACCATCAGCGGTAGCACATCTGGAACTCCCGCCCGCTCGAAGAGGGCGTCGAAAAGGTGGGCCATAAAAATCAGGGCGCCTATTCCAAGTATTGCAAGAGAGACATCCATGCATTTTGCATAGCACGACTGCGGTCAGGTGGCGTCGTTTTCCTCCGGTCGCGCTATGGAAGATATATGGACAGCGTCAAGTCTGAGCCGAAAGTTGTGGAGTCCGTCTCGAACAGAGCCGGCTATGTTGCCGTGGTTTTGATTCCGGTCGCTTTACTCCTGTGTCCTCTACTGATCGATCTGAAATTGATGGACGAGAGCGCATCGCCGGCGCCTGAGACAGAGCACGCTATAAAAGGAAAGAGTTCTGTTACTCAAAAGAAAGAATCTGCGTCAAAACCAGAAGCAGAGCCGGAAGCGAAACCTGAAAGTATTCCGGCTCCCTCTCCCGAGCCTGATGAAGCTTCCGAGGCTGCCTCGCATAAGAGCGCTTCGGAGCAGTTCGACGAGCTTATTGGACAGGGAGTATCGAGCCTGAATGTCGGAAGCTATGAAAAAGCCGAAGGCTGCTTCCGCGAGGCATACAGCATCTCCGGCTTTCTGGGCAACGATGATCCCAGAAAAGTAAAACTATTCGAGCTCATCGGCCGGACCTATCTGGCCCGCAAGAACTATAATCAGGCGATTCAATTCTTACGCTATGTCCAGTACTATCAGCAGAAGCGGTTCGGGAAAGACTCCCGGGAAGCGACCCGGACTACCTCGCTTCTGTCCCGAGCTTATCAGGGTCTCGGGCGCAAGACCCAGAGTGTCGATTAAGAAGCCTTCTTCTCTTTGCCGGCGACCATGGCGGCACCGAATACGATGACGGCGGTTACGCATTCCTGGAGACAGAGCCTGCCCAGGTCTATGGCGTTGGCTTTGAGCTCGCCGAGATCGACGTTCAGTTTGAAGCCCAGAAGATTTGCGCTCTTATCGATTTGCTCCCGGGGAGGAGACCAGATGAAGCTGTAACCCATGGGTTGCTGCTTGCCGTTGCCGTCCTGGTAGACCCAGGGCGGGTACAGGCACATACCCAGCATGAATAGCAGACCCCCGACGAGAATGATTGTTTTCAGATCTTTCATTGCCCCTCCGTGAATATTGATCATACATCAAGCTCCTTCTTTGATTCTGATTCCGATTCTGATCAAATCCACCGCCGAAGTGTCCAGATTGCGGCAGAGAACCTCGAGCTCGGTAAGGCTCGGCAGGCTTTCGCCTTCTTCGATCTGCTCCAGGCGTGGCGCAGGCAGATGGCAATTGCTGGCCAGTTGCTTGATGCTGAGTCCCTGCTTGACGCGCAGGTGGGTAAGGGCGCTGCCTATCGAGAGGGCAGCCTGTCTGTTTGCTAAGACTGTCATGTGCGGACCTCCTTTTCTAATTCCTACTTAGCACGGCTCTTCATGGTGGAAGCCGGCACAGCCTGCGACTGTTCGTGCTAGATCCGGATTAAGCAGAGAAGAGGAGGAAAGAATGATAAATTGCGAAACAATCATGAGCAGGGATCTGACCGTTGTTTTTCCCCATGTGACCATCGATAAGGTGGCGCTCACCATGCGCGATAGCGACATCGGCGCGGTGCCGGTGGTATCGGATGATGGATCGAATCAGCTAATAGGGATTGTCACCGACAGAGATATCGCTATTAGAATCGTGGCAGAAGGCAAAGATGCGACCAGTATTCCTGTGCATGCGATCATGTCCAGGGATGTCATCGTTTGCGGTGTCGAGACCACTCTGGACGATGCACTGTATCTGATGCTCAATAAAGGAATTCGGCGGGTGCCGGTGATCGACGAGAAGAATACCGTGGTAGGTCTGCTGTCCGCCGCCGACGCAGCCAATTCTATAAGACCGGCATACTTATCGCCCGAGATCGTCAGTGCCGTGGCCCGATCTTCGGTGAATCAGGACTTCGAGCAAGCCAGGGTACAGTTCGAGGCTGAGATGGACCGCAAGATGGCGGAGCTCACGGGCAAGATCGATTCGATTATGTTGCGAATGAGAGTGGAAGCCTCGGAGATGACCGAGCAGGTCAAGTCCAGCGACACATATAGGGAATTGCTCGAAATGAGAGAAGAGCTCGAGGCTGATATTCAAACTTTGAAGGCTTCTTCTACCCAGCAATGGGAGGAGTTGAAGATCAAGGTGAGAGACGGCTGGAACCGGCTCTCGGTGAAGCTCGAAGAAGCCTGCGAGGCATTTTCCAGAAGCCTTTCCGGTTCGAGCCGGTGATTCCAAAGGGTGCGATAATAGAAGCTTTCCCCGGCTGGAATCCCTGATCGATGTCCCTTGACTCTCTTCCATATCTGGAGAATATCCGAATAGCGCGGCTATTCGGCCAGAGCGACGAAGCGATCCTGGATCTCAAACAGCGTCTCAACGAAATGAGCCAGCTGACCATGGATTTTGTCGTCCTGCTGGGCACTTCCACCGTGATTGCAACCCTCGGGCTCTTTCAGAACAGCGCCGCGGTGATCATCGGAGCCATGATCATCGCGCCTCTGATGAGACCGCTAATGGGTCTTGCTTACGGCAGCTTGATAGCCAATGCATTTCTCATCCGGCGGTCGATTTTCACCATCATCGTCGGAACTGTGGTGGCAGTGGTCATCGCTTTTATTTTTGCCACTCTCCTTCAGGGAATCGAGGTGACCTCGGAGATATCGAGCCGCATCCATCCCAACCTGCTCGACATGGGGGTGGCGGTCTTCGCCGGAGCGGCGGGCGCCTACTGCCAGACACGCAAGGAGCTCGCTGACACTCTTGCCGGGGTGGCTATCTCGGTGGCTCTTGTGCCTCCTCTGGGGGTGGTGGGTATCGGACTGGCTCTCGGGCAGACCAAGATCTGGACCGGCGCCGGGCTCCTCTATGCCACTAACCTCGTGGGGATCACTTTTTCCGCCATAATCGTATTTCTGCTCATGGGCTACGGACCGATCAAGAGAGCGGGCAGAAGCCTCGGGGTATCCCTGGCGCTCCTGGTCTGCCTGATGATCCCTCTTGCCCTCAGTATGCGCGAGCTTCTTATAGAACACGAGATGAGCGCTAATATCAGGGCGCTTCTCCGGGAGAAGACCTATACTTTCAAGGATGTTCAGCTCAGCAAGGTCGAGGTCAAGCGTTTTCGCAAGCCCATGCTGGTCACCGCCACGGTGGTCTCGAGCAATACCGAGATCAACGCCAATCAGGTCCGGCTGGTACAGGACTTTCTTACGAAAGAGACCGGGATTCCCATCGAGTTTCGTCTTCGTGTGATTCCTTCCATGGTGGTGACGGCCATAGAAGTCACTCCCGAAGGCGAGCAGGAGAAAACCGTACCGGTGGGCACGCCTCTGGACAACAGCTCTCTTGACTGGCAGGATACCGATTCCCAGGGTGTCCCGACCGGAGAGCCCGGGAAATCGTCAGGAGAATCTACTGGTGAATCTGCTGGAGAAGAGCCTTCGCCGGCGGTGCCGGAGTTCGAGAGTTCCGAGCCCGAGTCAGAAAAGAATCAGTCTGAAAAGAGCCAGCCGGAGCAAGGAAGTCCGGAGGCGAGCGCCGATTCCATAGTAGAACCGCAAATTCAGCCAGAGAGTAAGCAAGGACCCCAGCCGGAAAAGACACTGCCAGTAAATCCGGCTCCCGCAGCGAAATAGATCAGGATCTGCCTGCTACCGGCGTCTTGAAGGCGAGCTTATCGGTGTCATCGAGATCGAGGACGATCTCCTGGTTCTCTGGAACGCAGGAAAGAAGGTATTCGGAGAGGGGCGCTTCCACGAAGGTTTTGATTGCTCTTTTGATCGGCCGGGCGCCATAGCCAGGATCGTAACCCCTGTTAGCCAGCCAGGATACGGCCTCGGCGCTGGGGTGGAGGCTGAATCCCTTTTCGAGGAGCCTCTTGTTCAGGGCGTCGAGCTGCAGCCTGACAATCGCTTCGATGCTCTTTATACTGAGGGGCTCGAAGATTACTATGTCGTCGATACGATTGAGAAGCTCCGGCTTGAAGCAATCCAGCAGTGCCCGGCGAACCGATTCGGGCAGAGTATCTATGCCGCCCCCGAAGGTTTCCCGGGTCTCGTTTTGTTCTTCCAGGACCTCGGCGGCGCCGGTGTTGGAAGTCATGATGATCACTGTGTTGGTGAAATCGACGGTGCGGCCCCGGGAGTCGGTGAGACGACCATCGTCAAGGATCTGCAGGAAGATATTGTAGACATCGCTGTGGGCTTTCTCGATCTCGTCGAAAAGAACGCAGCAATAAGGACGCTTCCTCACCGCTTCGGTGAGCTGCCCGCCTTCATCCGATCCGAGATAGCCGGGAGAGGCTCCGATCAAGCGGGATACCGTGTACCGGTCGAAATACTCCGACATATCGAGCCTGACCAGGGCTGCCGGATCGTTGAAGAGGTGATCGGCGAGGGCTCTCGCCGTTTCGGTCTTGCCCACCCCGGTGGGACCGAGAAAGAGGAAAGTCCCCACCGGTCTCTGGGGTGCACCAAGTCCGGTGCGGGTGATCCTGATACTGCGGGCGACGGCTTTGAGGGCGGCGCTCTGCCCTTTGACTCTCCTGTCCAGCTCGCCCTCGAGAGCAAGAAGCGCCTCGGCTTCATCGGCTTTCAAACGGCCCACCGGAATCCCGGTCCATTCCGCCACCACCGCTGCGATCTCGTCTTCGCCGACCCGGGCTTCTCTGCCGTTTTCTTTTGTGGGATCGCCGCCTGCCTTGGCGAGGAGCTTTTCCAGGGGCTCGAGCTTCTCGAGCACGAGCTCGCCGGCCCGGCGAGGGTCCATTTTGCGCCCCAGCTCTGCGACTTCCAGCCTGACCTGTTCGATCTTGTCTTTGAGGGAAGTGATATGGCTGAGCCCGTCTATCTCTCTGGACCAGTCCTGCCGGATGACGGCGGCTTTCGTCTCCAGGTCTTCGATGGCACTGTCTATCTCTTTCAAACGATCATAGGAGTCTTTCTCGTTGTCCCGGGCAAGGGAAGCACGCTCCAGGGAGAGGCGGTGAAGCTCGGCGTGGATGGCGGTGAGCTCCGGCGGCGGCGAGTCGATCTCCATTCTCTTGCGGGAAGCTGCCTCGTCCACCAGGTCGATGGCTTTGTCCGGAAGGCGCCGGTCGGTGATATAACGATGCGACATCCTGGCAGCGGTCTCCAGGGCCGAGTCCAGAATGGAGATGCCGTGGAAAACCTCGAGCTTTTCTTTGAGACCACGCAGGATCGAAAGAGCCTCTTCCAGGGAGGGCTCTTTCACCACCACCGGTTGAAAACGTCTGGCCAACGCCGGATCCTTCTCGATATGGCGGCTGTACTCGCTGAAAGTGGTGGCGCCGACACAACGAATCTGACCACGCGCCAGATAAGGCTTGAGAATATTGCCGGCGTCCATCGCACTGCCGCTGGTGGCGCCAGCACCGACCAGCAGATGGAGCTCATCTATGAAGAGGATGATACTGCCGCTTCTTGCGACCAGCTCTTCCACCAGATCATTCAGTCGCTCTTCGAACTGTCCTCTCAGGCTCGTGCCTGCCACCAGTCTCCCGACATCCAGGCTCACGACCCGCAGACCTCTGAGACTGACCGGGACTTCATTGCGTGCGATTCTGAGAGCCAGCCCCTCCGCCAGGGCAGTTTTGCCGACTCCTGCTTCACCCAGGAGGACCGGATTGTTCTTGGAGCGGCGGCTGAGGATATTGATCATGCGCCCGATCTCTTTCTCCCGCCCGATCACCGGATCGAGAGAGCCCTCTTCGGCCCGGGCGCTGAGGTCGTCGCAGAGCTCGGCGAGCACGCCGGAGAGCATCGGTTGGGCGGGGGCGCCCGGTCCGCTCCCGGAGCTCGCCTTGAGACCGGGCTTTTCGCTCAGGGCGTCTTCGGCTTCCTGCCGGCCGCAGCCGCTTTCTTTGAGAAGCTCGCAGGCGCGGGTGCCGCCTGCTTCGGTGAAAGCCATGAGGACGTGCTCGACGCCTATGTGCCGGTCGCCCAGGGCTTCGCTGAGATCGCTGGCTCTCTGGAAGATGGCCATGGTGCTGTCCGCCCAGTCCACCTGATCGGGCCGCACCGGAAAGCCTTCCTGGGTGCTGTAGAGATAAGCCGTCAGTCTTCTGGTCAATTCCCGGCGGTTCACTTTGAGCCGGTCCAGGGCTCGGGTGAGGGTCGCCGATCCCTGATTGAGCAGAGCCAGCAAGAGATGCTCCGGCGAAACCAGACGGGCCGGATATTTCTCCATGAGCCCTGCACAGATCGAAAAGGCTCTGGTGAGATTATCGTCGTACCTTGAAGGATCCACTCTATGGGTGCTCCCTGGAGGAGAGGTTAGAATTCTACCTCATTTTTCCCCGGGTGGATCTTTGCTGGAAAAGTCCGGGGTTGTGATACTGCCTGTGGTGGCGCATCCGGTGAGGACTCAGAGCCCGACGATATCGCAAGCGGGTAGCGAGGACTTGAGCCGGGCAAGACCGATCTCGGTACAGGCGGTATCCCGGGCATCGAGAAAAGTGAGGCTTTTCATGGAATCGAGAAGATTGATGCCCTTGTCCGTAACCCCTGTGCCGACCAGGTAAAGAGCCTCGAGATTGGCGAGCCGGGCGAGATCCGGCATGGCGGCATCGGTGATTCTGGTGTCGGTGAGGTAGAGAGTGCGAAGTCCGTTGAGTGCCGCCACATAACGCATGCCGCTGTCGGTGACGGCGCAGGAGGAAAGATCCAGGTGATGGAGCTGGGTCATCTCTTTGAGCTCATCGAGTCCCTGATCCGAGATGCCGGAAGGGAGAAGCAGGGTGCTGAGGGATTTCATCTCTTTGAGATGAATCAGCCCGCCGTCGGTGATCTCGGTTTTCTTCAGGACCAGGGCGGAAAGCGAGGGGAGGGCTGCCAGGTGTTTGAGCCCTTTATTGGTGATCGATGTATGGAGCAGCCAGATCGTTGAAAGACGCTCCATTCCGTGCAATTTGAGGGCATGGCTGTCGGTGAAAGGCGCGAAATCGAAACGAAGCTCTTCGAGCTTGCTCATCCCGCAAGCGACTTTTAGAATCCGCTCTGAATAATGCGCCGTGGAGAGATCGAGAGAAGTGAAGAAGTCCAGGTCGCCGGCGCTCTCCTCCAGGGTCTCGTCCGGAATATGCCCGGAAAGAGCGAGACCGATGAGCTTATTGTCCGGGATCATCGAAGAGAAGCTCCCCACTGCCTCGCCTATCCACTTGCGCTGGTGCGGAAAGAGGCGATCGGCCAGATAGAGGCTGCCCAGGGAGATGCGTTCCGGAAATGTGACTCTGGCTTCCATTGGGACTTATTATATGCCCGTCTCTACCAGCCTCACCAGGTCGCCTTTAACATCGGAACAATTCTGATACCGGAGGCTCAATTCAGGCTCGGTGAGGCGCTTTACGATCGAGTCGAGAGACTCGCTCAGCGACTGATTCACGCTCCGGGGCGAGCTCGATGAAATCGCTTCGGGCTCGATGCCGGTAAGCATGAAGAAAAGTGTAGCGCCCATGGCATAGATGTCGCTCTGGG